>DATMMV010000099.1:0-7749 GCA_035569635.1 Bacteroidia bacterium
TTTGATCCGCTGTAGCGCAAGTGTTATCTCCTGTTGTCGTTGTTGTTGTACTAACGGTTCCTAAATTAACTGAACTTGCACAGGCATTGTTGGTTGGTCCACCGGCACCGGCAGAAGTTTGAGTTACTGTTATTGAAAAAGTTCCTGTTGTACCAAAGTCTTCATCACAATTAATATAATAGGTTCCGGCAGAAAGACAAGGCACGCTAACTGTTGACAAAGTGCTGCTTCCAAAACTACACGCTAGTTGAGTTAAGCTGGCACAAGTACCCGAATATACAGTTACAGTGGGATAGGTCATAGTTATTGCCGTCATGGAAACTGAGTAGGAACCTCCACCGGCGGGAACAACAAAAGTATACCAAACATTATGAGTAGGAGAGTGACAAGTGGAAGCCTTATCAGCCGTAGCGTTTACTAATGTGCCGGTAGTAGTAGTAGTAGTACTTACCGAACCCAGAGTTGTTGCACTTGCACAGCTATTGTTAACCGGGGCCGCAAGTGTGCCCATATTCTCCCTGTTTGCAAACGGATTTGAATTATCGTTGAAAGAAGAACGGGGGTCTGTTTGTGAAATAGCGTTTATCGATAACAATAAAATTATTACGTTGAAAAATTTTGTAGCAGGCAGGTATTTTTTTTTCATTTAATATATTATTTCAAAAGAGCTTTGTCTTTGTCCATACATACATTAAGTGCCTGGGCAAAACTTGTAATTTTATAATATATTTTATATTCTTTATTTAAGGCAAGAATTGCATCGGTAATATTTTTATTATCGGCTTGTATAAAACGATTTACTTTTATTAAAACATAATGTTGGTCATCACAATAGCCCGACCAGGTTACCCCGTTTAAACCGCTTAAACTTGTTTTAAGATTAGTTAATTGAGTTTGTGTTCTTAAGTTGGGTATGCCAATAACAACTTCATCGGTTGTGGGAATATTGCCATTATTTTGTCCCAGTTTTTCTTGTTGCGTAAAACCTTGCTGGAAGAAAAAACAGAGTAGAAGTAATAATAAGTGGGTTTTGAACATTACCAAAGTTAATTTATTCTCTGGTTAGAAGCAAACATACATGCTTGTAAATGAAATAAAAGTTATCAAATTATGACCAAACTCATAATTTTAACGACGAAACCGATGTGTTTTTATTTTTCAGAAAAAAATTACAACTTCATAAGTGTTTTATAAATTACGTTTCCCATGAGCCATTCTTGTACGCGAAATATCTGTTTGCGATGTGAGTAAACAGACGAAGTTTTACCTTAGGAAGAAATTTGCAGGGTAAGATACCTTATAATAAAGCTTAGTTTTTTACAAAACTCTTTTTAATAAAAGTATTGTATCCTCCCTCAATAGTACAGGAGTAAATACCGCTTTTTAAAGAAGAAAGATCTAAACTGAAATTACCTGGAATATTATCCTGTTGTAAAATATTTGTTGAATAAACTTTTTCGCCAAGCATATTGTAAACACTTACGCTGTAAATACCCATTACAAAAGCGCTGCTTAACTCTACATTTAAGTTTGAAGATTCAACGTTCATGGCAATGTTTGCATAATTGGATAAATCGCTGTAAAATTTGGCTATTCCATTACCCAATTCATTTGTTTTACCGTTTTTATCTCTTTGTAAGAGCCTGTAATAATTCATCCCGAGATTTGGTTTTTTATCCATAAAATCATAACGTGTAGGAACATCTGTATTTCCATTTGATTTTACAAAACCTATATTCTCATAATTCGAACCGTCTATACTTCTTTGCACAATATAAACATCGTTATTAGTCTCAGTAGCGGTTTCCCAATATAAATCAACTTCTTTCGTATCAATTTTCATATCGAACTTAGTTAACTCAACAGGTAAAATCAAACAACCACCTGTAACGTTAGTAAGCGTAAAACTATAAGTACATTGGTCACCGGCAAAACCGTCAATAGGTATATATATACACTGGCCTGCAGTTAAAGCAAAATTACTTGAAGTATTTGAGCTGCCTTGGTTCATTGGATTAGGGAAATCATAAAGGTTAGTAAATGCAGTTGTTGGACCCAGCAATATACTACTTTGAATACCGGAACTTACACCCTGGGTAGGAGCTAAAACACAATTGGCAATATTGTTTATAGTAATATTATAGGTACCTGCATTTACAGTACAAAAATAAAACCATTGATCATTGTTGATTACATATGGGACATCATCTCCCGCAGTTCCGCAAGAACCACAAGTAGTTGCGTTATTCGCATCGAGATTAGCTTTCCTTAGACCAGTTCCATCCGGAGAATAACCGTTGTTATTTCCGTTGAAAGATACCCCGCAATTATTTAAATTGGTTCCGGGGGGCGGATCATTGGAAGGTACTGTATACATTGCGATACAATAATTAATTGAAGCAGACCCAAAAGGAAAGCATCCGTTAGCATCAAGAGATTGAATATCTATTAAATAATCTTTATTTGCAGTTAAACCTGTTAATTGTGCGTGATATCCGGGATCACCGTTTTGATAACAAACGGAGTAAAATAAAGGCGCGCAGCTACCGCAACCAGTGCCAGCCGTATAGGGGCCAAGAATCCAAATACATGGATAACAAGGAGGCGAATTTGTGTAAATCCAGGCTAAATTAAGTGTAGTATTTGCCCCTGTATTAAAACGATACCATGAAGAACGCCAATTGCTGGTTCCGTCTCCGGTACATTCCCATGCTTCAAGTGTGTTATTAACAGTTGTTCCCGAATAGCATCCTCCATTAATAGTTAATACCTGGGCACTGGCACAATTGTCTTCGGGTGATGATTCAATAACGTCAGGTATGCCTGATTTGTGGTTATCGTTTACATTATGATCAGTGGGTTTTTTATCGCTTGCTGTCGGTGAATTATTAATATGATGAGGATAGTAGCTATTTCTCTCCTGAGCAAAAGCACTATTAAAAATAATTGAAAATAAAAGTATAATTATTCTTTTCATGGTAAGAGTAAATTTTAGTACTAATTTAAGGAGAAATCCTATTCTTTAAAAGGAAAATCGGCTAAAAAACCATTTTTTATACACAACTTTTAATCTAAAATGATTTAGTTAAAACTCTGAAATTAATAATGCAAATTTAAAGTAATCTTATTATTGGATTTCTGATATAGACAATAAGAAACCTTAACAAACGGTTCTATTCAATTAATCGCAAAATCAGAATTTTTTTAAAGAAAAAACCCCACTTGAAAAGTGGGGTTTTTTGCCTGAGCCCGATAAATCATTATCCGTTAATTTTTGAATCTCCGGTAATGTCAAATCTTCTTATTTTTAAAATATCAATTGTTCCCGTAATAAAACCCGGCCCGTTATCATTTCCAACAATCATTCTTCCACCCATGTTTACATTTATAGGTCCAACAATCTTACCTTTATTAACTACTTTTAAATTACCTCCGTTATCAACATTAATGCCGCCTTTAATTAACCCGCCTTGTCGTGCAACAAGGGCTCCGTCATTTAATTGATGTGCATTTCCGTTAACCTGGGCACTTTGCTCAACAATAATTTTTCCACCATTTATAATCAGGTTTCCGGTAACCACCGCTGCTGCACCTGAAATGGTAATAACGTCACCGGGATTAGATGTAACATTTCCGTTAAAAGGCTGGGTTATATTGGTAGGGGGTACAACGCCTATTTTTTGCAGATTTGTAGCAACATAACTACCAGGGTTCATAGGATCCGGAAAAATGTCAAATGTACATGGGTCATTCAGGTTTAATCCTGTGTTCGGAAAATTCCGATCACTATAAGGTAAAATTTCTCCCGTTTCGTCTACTTTAACGTGCCCGGCGTTGTGCAGGTCGCTCGTAAAGTCTAATACAATTCCTGTTGCCATAAATTTTAGTTTTAATTGGTTTAATTCAAATATAGATATTATTTTTATACAAACAAATTTATGTGCAGGCTTCTGTGTTACTTTTACGTTTTGTTTTTGTGCCTCCTGCATTCGTATTCACAAAACCGGTTTGCCGACAGCCTTAATCGCCTTTACGCCCAAAGTAAATCAGATACTCAGAAAATAAGCCTGCTTAAACAAATGGCGTGGCGTTTTCATGCAACCGGTAAAAATTCAGAAAGCATAAAATGTTACGGAGATATAATTACAAAATTCGGAAAAAAATACCCCAAGAACGCCCTGGATGCAAAAAATGAAATTGCTTTTGAAAATATTCTTCTTGAAGAGTACGCCAAAGCAGATACCATTTTAAAAGAAGTGTTGGAAGAAAGTGTAAGAAATAATTATCCCAAGGGAATCGGTTTTGCAAACCGGTATATGGGGCTGTTAAATGTTTATACGGGCGAATTTAAAAAAGCTACCGATTATTATTTGCGCGCACTTGAAATCTGGGAACAATCGGGCGATGCAACCAAAATCTCGATGGGTTTCTCCGACCTGGGAATTAATTTTTACTACCAGGAGAATTATAAAAAGGCGGCTTACTACTGGGAAAACTGCATTAAGAACACACCTGATAAAACCACCGACGGGTTTATGAATAACTGCACCAACTTAGGGCAGGCATATGTTGAATTGGGAAAATTTGATGAGGCCATTGAACTATTTAAAAAAGCAACCGGCTACTATTCTGAAAATAAAAAATCAACCAGTTATACAAATGCCTTGACCGGTATCGCCAATATTGAGTATAAAAGAAAAAATTATGTAAAAGCGCTGGGCTATTATACTGAAATAATAAAATTAAGAGAAGGCTTTAATACCCGTAACAATGATCTGGCAACCACGTATCTTAATGTTTCGCTGATTTACTCGGAGCTGAATAAAAACAAAGAAGCGCTTGAATACGCAATAAAAGGTTATGAAAGAGCCAAAGACTCTGAAGACATGAGCGAGTTGTTACATGCTTATAATAATCTGAATACTGTTTACGCTAAAAACGGAAATTTTGAAAAAGCTTACGAATTTTCTCAATTATACAACGTTTTGCGTGATAGTCTCAACAACATTGAAAATCAGAAACAAATAAACGAACTGGATAAAAAATACCAGACAGAAAAAAAGGAAAAAGATAATCAGCTTTTGAATAAGCAAATTGAAATTCAGAATATACAGGGCAAACAGCAAGAACTTTATTTAATAATTTCAGTGATCATACTTATTATGATTGGCTTTCTGGCGGCCATTTTATTCAGGCAGAACAAACAAAAACAGGAAGTAAATTTGCAACTCTCGCAAAAAAATAAAATTATTGAAGAACAGCACAAAGATATTACCGACAGTATTAAATATGCACAACGCATTCAGCAAGCCATTCTGCCACCCGATAAAATGTGGTATGAGTTATTACCGGACTCATTTATTTTATATAAGCCGAAAGATATTCTGAGTGGAGATTTTTATTGGGTGGAACGTAAGCAAGGGCATATTTTTGTGGCCGCTGCTGATTGTACGGGTCATGGTGTGCCGGGCGCGATTATGTCGGTAGTAAATACAAACCTCCTTAATAAAGCGGTATTAGAACAACATCTTGTTAAACCCAGTGCTATTTTAAACGCGGTGAATCAATGGCTCACTATTGCGCTTCATCAGAGTTTTAATGAGAGTGCTGTGCGCGATGGAATGGATATTGCACTTTGCGCAATAAACATGAAAACAAAACATCTTCAGTTTGCCGGTGCGTTTAACGGCGCTTATCTTTTTAAAAAAGACGGCTCTTTCATTGAATTAAACGGAGATAAGATGCCGGTAGGTGCTTTTATAGAAGAAAAAATGCAGCAGTTTTCCGATACAGAAATGAACCTGGAAGCGGGCGACCGTTTATATATTTTCTCTGACGGTTATGCCGACCAATTTGGCGGCCCGAAAGGAAAAAAACTGAAATACAAAAAATTAAAACAATACATGGAAGAAAGCCTGCATATGAGTATGCCGGAGCAAAAAAAATATCTCGACAATAAATTTGAAGAGTGGAAAGGCAATTACGAACAGGTGGATGATGTATTGCTTATAGGAATTACCATTTAGTAATCACAACCTTAAAAAGATTCAACGAGGGTAAATTGAGTTTGTCGAAGTCCTTGTAATGTGTCAGGGTTCTTAATCTGACTTTATTTGTTTAAGCCTGCCTCAAGATTTTTAAACAAAACTGTATGCGATTTCTTTATGGTTTCGAGTAAAATTTTGCTGACTATTTTATTACCGGTAAGTTTAATGTTCTCGGTGATGCCGGTTGTTCGGTTTACATTATCCGAAAAAACAAAATCAATACTCAGATCCAACCCTTTTTTCACAGCAGATGTATATTGGATATGCTTATTTTTATTAAGTTCAAAAACTTTGGCATTGTAATCCGGCCATTGTGGGATAAAACCGAAAATCCAAACCATTTCCTTTATGTTGTACTCGGTGAATTCAGGAGTGTTTTGCAAGACTTTCACTTCCCTCATGTAAGGATGATGATGGCCGAATATACGCATATCGAGTACGGCGGAATAGTAATTTAGGGGATCTCCTTTTAGCAGGTAATTAAGTTCAAAAGTATTGTTGGGCATTTGTTTCAAATATAGCATATTTATGGGATAATTTTCCCTGTAAAAAACCTACTTTTAAGTAAAAAAATGCAATTTTAAACCATGACGGAGACACAGGTCAAAGATAAAATAGAAAGGCTCAGTAAAGAAATTGAGAAGCATAACTATAATTACTACGCGCTGGATAAACCCGCAATAAGTGATTATGATTTTGATATGTTGTTGGAGGAATTAATAAAACTCGAAAAGGAATTCCCTCAATTTCTTTCGGAAGATTCTCCTTCGCAACGAGTGGGCGGTACAATTACCAAAGTTTTTAAAACAGTAAAACATAAATACCCGATGCTTTCACTCAGCAATAGTTACAGTAAAGACGAGCTGAATGATTTTGACGATCGTGCAAAAAAAGGATTGGGAATTACCGGTGCTGATTTATTCGGAGGAAGTGTGGAATATGTTTGCGAATTAAAATTCGACGGACTTTCAATAAGCCTTACTTATGAGCACGGTAAATTGGTTAAAGCAGTTACGCGTGGCGATGGCGTGCAGGGAGATGATGTTACCGTGAATGCAAAAACAATTCGTTCGATACCTTTACAACTAAAGGGCGATTACCCTGATTTTTTTGAAATACGCGGAGAGATTTACATGTCGCGCAAAATGTTTGACGAGATCAATAAAGAGCGTGAGGAAATCGGCGATCCCCCGTTGGCAAACCCGCGTAACTCAGCTTCGGGCACAATGAAAATGCAGGATTCGGCCGTTGTGGCAAAAAGAAAATTGGAGTGTTTTGTTTATTATATGATGGGTGATAAACTTCCCTCAAAAACGCAATACGATAATTTACTGAAAGCGAAAAACTGGGGTTTTCGTATATCGCCGCACACAAAACTTTGCGCTGATATGAATGAAGTTTTTACTTTTATTGACCACTGGGACAAGGCGCGCCATAAATTGCCGTTTGATATTGACGGTGTAGTGATAAAAGTGAATGATTACAAACAGCAATTGCAATTAGGTTTTACAGCGAAATCTCCCCGCTGGGCTATTGCATTTAAATTTAAAACGGAACAGGTAAGTACGGTGCTTGAAAGTATTTCTTACCAGGTTGGCCGCACCGGCTCTATAACACCTGTTGCAAATTTAAAACCTGTTTTACTTGCGGGTACAACGGTTAAACGTGCTTCTTTACACAATGCGGATATTATTGAAAAACT
>DATMMV010000100.1:0-12144 GCA_035569635.1 Bacteroidia bacterium
AAATATCCAAACCGATAATTCGCGAAATACGTTCACAAATAAAAATGTTGTGCGGATGAACAATGTCGGTTACATCGGTAGAAGTTCCGCCTGTGCTGAGATTGGCCGTACCTTTTAAATAGCATAGTTCATCTTTTTTAAGAACAGTTTCTAAAGTGTAATTTTTTTTGCCCAACTGTTCTAAAGTTTCCCTGTCAACACTTATCTCAGTTAAAACATTTTCATGCCCGAAACCGCGTCGCGGGTCTTTATTTTCCGCATCAATTAATTGTTGTATGGTAGATTTTCCGTCGCCCACAACATTGGCAGGCTCACGCAAAGCAGCGGCAATAAAACGGTGATTGATTACGAGTACCCTGAAATCATATCCGGAAATAAACTTTTCGATGATGATGCGGCGCGAATATTTTTTAGCGTGTTCAAAAGCGGCCCTGGCTTCGTCTAAGGTTCTTACATTGATTGACGCACCTTTTCCGTGATTGCCGTCAAGCGGTTTAAACACCAATGGAAATCCAACATCGCGAATGGCATCTTCTAAATCGTCAGGCGAAGAAATGCAAACACCTTTTGCAACGGGAATAGCAGCATCCTGCAACATACGTTTGGTTTCATCTTTATTGCTTGCCAGGTCAACGGCGATGGAACTTGTGCGATCTGTCATGGTAGCTCTGAAACGCACCTGATTTTTTCCGTAACCCAGTTGCACTAAAGAATCTTTATTTAAACGTATAAAGGGAATATCTCTGGCAACGGCTTCATCGACAATTGAACCTGTGCTTGGACCGAAGCGTTCCTGTTCACGCATCTCGCGCATTATTTTTATGTCTTGTGCTAAATCGTAATCAGTACCACTAACTAAAGCTTCAGCAATTTTAACCGAAGCTTTCGCCGCATAAGTACCCACTTTTTCTTCCATGTAAGAAAACACCACGTTATATACGCCGGTTTTTCCTGTGCCGCGCGTTCTTCCAAAACCACATTCCATTCCGGCCAGCGATTGAATTTCTAAAGCAAGATGTTCTATCACATGCCCCATCCAGGTGCCTTCTTTCACACGTTCAAAAAAACCGCCTTCGTGATTTTTTGAGCAACGGTGCAATTGCATAGACGGAAACATTTTTTTAAGCCGCTCTAAAAAGCCATCTATCTTATTGGTAGGATTCTGCTCCAGTTCTTCTAAATCCAACTTCATTACAATTACTTTCTTCCGGTAGTTCGACCAGTAATTGGGGCCTCTCATGGCTTTTATCTCAATAATCTTCATAAACTATTTTTTATGGATAGTTACAGGTAATAGGTTTTAAAGCAACCTTATTTTGTAACGCATAATTTTCTACAATATAGCTGTTGTTTGTTATATAAACAAAGAGATGTGTAAAATAATGACGGATAAGGGTAGGATGCTTTGACTCTTTCAGTAGATTTGTATATAAATTTATAAGATGGGCATGCCTAAAGGAAAATTGATAATAATTGGTGGTTCGGTTGATAGAGGAAGTTTTTCTGAAAGCCCGGCTGATTTACAAAGGACTTTAAAGTTTTTTGAAAAAGGAATTTTAAAAAGAATCACCATCGAAGCTGTAAAAAATAAAATATCGCGTTTTGAAATTATCACAACCGCTTCCAGCATTCCGGAAGAAGTAGGCGACGAGTATGTAAAAGCATTTGCCCATCTGGATGTTTTAAATGTGGGTGTTTTAAATATTAAAACCCGCGAAGAAGCCAATTCGCCTGAAAATATTTTGCGTTTAAAAAATGCCGATGTAGTAATGTTTACCGGCGGAGATCAATTGCGTTTGACTTCAATTTTCGGCGGAACGGCGTTTCATAATTTACTTTTGGATAAATATGAAAACGAAGATTTTTTAATTTCAGGAACATCAGCAGGAGCGGCGGCCAGTTCAAACAATATGATTTACCAGGGAAGTAGTGGTGGCGCGTTATTAAAAGGCGAAGTAAAAATTACAGGTGGCTTAGGATTTATAAATAATGTGATTATTGATACACACTTTGTGCAGCGCGGACGCATTGGAAGATTGTTGTACGCTTGCGCCAGCAATCCTGTTAATTTAGGAGTTGGATTGGGAGAAGATACCGGTTTATTAATTACCCAGGGAAACGGCATGGAGGCAATCGGTTCCGGTTTAATTATTTTGGTAGACGGAACAAACATGCGCCGCACCAATATAACTGAAGTAGAAATGGGGGAGCCTGTTTCGATAGAAAACTTAACAGTGCACGTGATGTCACTTGGAGATCACTTTGACTTGAAAACAAAAAAACTGAGCATTGACTTTTATAAGGTAGCTCCAGCTCCGAAAGCAGAGTAAGGAGTTATAAATTATAAGTGATGAGTTATAAGTGGGGAGTAGTAGTTGGGCAGGTAGCGCGTTTGCTTTTAGTAGTAATTATCGCACTTCTTATCATTTTCAATAATTCTGTAGCTTGAGTATTCATGCTATTAAATTCTGAAATACTCATATAATCCGTTTTTTTTAAAAGTTCAATCCAATAAATTGTTTCGTCGCATTCCTTTTGTGCAATAGCAAGTTTATGAATGAAGTCAGCTTTACTTTCTGCATTTTGGGCTTCTCTTACTAAAGCACCAATTGCTGTACCGCTTCTTAGCAACTGCTTACTTAATACATATTCTTTTTTTGTTTCAACAAGATATTTGTATAGTTTCACTACCCTCACTGCAAACACAAAACTCTTCTCTTTAATTATACTTTTCCCTCCACTCATAACTTATAACCCCTAATTCATCACTCTTTTACTTATAAATTCCAATATAAATTTTCTCTCCTTGTTTGATAGAGGCCCTGTACATTCCGTCTGAATTAAAAGGCAATTCAATATTTCCTTTTGTATCCAAAGCGATTAATCCGCCTTCGCCGCCAATTTTTACTAATTTTTGGTTAACGGCAATATCACAAGCTTCTTTTAAAGAAAGCCCCTTGTATTCCATTAAGCAGGAAATATCATAAGCAACAACCGAGCGAATAAAAAATTCTCCGTGCCCTGTACATGAAATTGCGCATGTTTTATTATTGGCATAAGTTCCCGAACCAATCATGGGTGTATCTCCCACCCTTCCATGTTTTTTATTGGTCATTCCCCCTGTAGAAGTTCCTGCGGCAAGATCACCGTGAACATCTAAAGCCACAGCACCGACGGTTCCGAATTTTTTTTGATTACTATCTGTGTGATCCAAAACAATCGTATCGCTTTTCAATGCTTCCTGTAATTGATCGTAACGTTGCTGTACGAAAAAATATTCATCGGGCATCATTTCCGATTTTATTTTTTTTGCAAATTCCATCGCTCCATCACCCGCTAAAAAAACATGCCCGGATCTTTGCATAACCGCTTTGGCAAGAGAAACAGGGTTTTTAATATTTTTTACTCCGGTAACAGCGCCCGCCATTAAGGTTTTGCCTTCCATAACAGAAGCATCCATTTCATTTTTGCCTTCGTGTGTAAACACAGCACCTCTTCCGGCGTTAAAGAGCGGACAATCTTCAAGGCTTCTGATTGCTTCTTCAACAGCATCTAAGGAGGTACCCCCATTTTTTAAAATTTTTTCTCCCGCGGCAATAGCATCTTCCAGCCCTTTTTTATAAGCGGTTTCTTTTTCGGGTGTCATGCTTGATTTAAGAATAGTTCCTGCGCCACCGTGAATGGCAATTGCGTATGAATTCATGGTATAAAGATGGCGATTTATTTTCTAATACCGGCATCAATTAACAAGAGGGCAGAAAAACTATTTTTTAGTGCTGTCGCTTTGTACCGCAACGGTTTCTTTTGTAATTGGCCTTGGTCTGCCGCGCGAGTATAATTTTAGACTAAATTTTCTTTCTTCTTTTTTAGTGGTGTTTGAAGAATCTTTTTGTGATTTTTCATTTGCCCTTTCGTTGATGGCTGTAATCGTGTCGTTAATAGCAGTTACAACATCAGCACTTTTTACACTATCGGGCGAACCCACTTTTTCCAATAACAAGGCTTCATAGAGCATAGGTGGTTCACCGCGCGAGAAATCCGAAATTTTAATATCCGACATACTGAAATCTGACACCTTTATTTCTGCAACAGAAGCTTTATTCTTTACGATAAATTGTTTTTTCTTTTTCTCCGTAATTGTATTATCGTGTTTTCCGAATGCCTCGACAACAATTTTATCTTCGTCCTGGTACTGAATAAAAGTTCCGTTTTTTATATCGCGACTAACATCAATTGCACCGTAAATACCGGCAGTGATGAAAGCAAGGGTTGCTGCAATTAAAAGTGTTTTCATAATTAAGTTGTTAAAGTGGTCAGGTATTTTTTGCTTTGCGAGAAAATAATAAGTTCGGCAATTGCCGCGTTTCCGAATACGCTTATCCAGAGCGAAATGGCATAATTATCAAAATGCCCGAATCCCCAGAGGTAAAATAAAATGTGATAAACACGAAAGGTAACAGCGGTAAGTGCCATGGCATAAGAACGAATCATCCAGTATTTATGTGAGAGGAAATTTTTTTCGCGGGCTGCCGCTACAAAACCTTTGTAAGTTGAATAAAACCAGAAAACAGCCATCAGCATAAAGCAAGCGCGTTCTAAAAATCCACCCTTTGCAAAAAACGTCATATAAAAACCGGAAGGCGCGCCTATAAGTAAAACTACAAACACATAAATTTTTCCGGAAATAATGTGAATACGTTTTCTCTTTTTAAGAATGAATGAAGAAAATTGCAGCAACGCAGCGCCAATACACAATGCTCCAGCGAAAATATGTACGTAAAAACTTATCCGCCAAACAGGTTTATCGTATAAAACAGAACGCTCTTCTAAAAAACTGATATCGCGATTAAAAGTAAAATACGGAAGTGTGTTATAAATCAGCAGCAGGCTCAAAAAAATAACGGGCGCCCAAAATAAAATGAGTCCCCCGGTTACCAATGCTTTTTTTGCTGTCAGTTTCCTGCTATACATGCATAATTTTTTTATTAGGATGCAGGGGGCCCGGCAATTCAACAAAAAAAAGAGTGAAATATTGCTTTGTTAAGGAATTTTAACAGAATTTTCCGCGGATTACGCAGATTAATACGGATTTGAGACACAGATTTTTTAAAATAAGCAGAGGGCTAAAAAATAATTTGCAAAAGATAATCTGTGAAAATCTGCGGCAAACCCTTATGAAAACACAAAATCAACTGCACTCAAAATAGTACTTTGATTGGTTTCAATTTTATTTTTAGCCTGATTGTAACGCGTTAAAAAATCCGGATTGCTAAAGAAATGAGCGCGCGTTTTCTCCATTACTAAAGAATCAAACCAGGAAATATTCTGATGTTGGCGTTTTTTTTCGAAAAGGTTTTTTGCTTTTGCATGAAGTACAAATTTTTCAATCATTTCATAAATTTCATCAATGCCTTTGTTTTCGGTAGCAGAACAGGTTTTTACTTCCGGAATCCATCCGCTTTCGGTAGGAGGAAATAAATGAATGGCATTTGCGTATTCGGCCCGTGCGCTTTTTGCTTTATCAATATTAGTTCCGTCGGCTTTGGTAATTGCAATGCCATCGGTCATTTCCATAATACCGCGTTTTATTCCTTGCAATTCATCGCCGGCACCTGCTAACATTAACAGTAAAAAGAAATCGGTGAGTTGGTGCACTTCTGTTTCGCTTTGTCCAACACCGACAGTTTCAATTAAAATATAATCAAAGCCCGCGGCCTCGCACAGCAAAATACTTTCGCGTGTTTTTAAAGTTACCCCGCCTAAACTTCCACCCGAAGGCGAAGGGCGGATAAAAACATTTTTTTGCACAGAAAGTTTTTCCATACGCGTTTTATCTCCTAAAATACTTCCTTTACTTAAAGTACTGCTCGGATCAACAGCAAGTACAGCAACCGAATGATTTTTTTGCACAAGCAATTGCCCGAAGGCTTCAATAAAAGTACTCTTGCCAACGCCCGGGACACCTGTAATACCTACACGGACAGATTTACCCGCGTGCGACAAAATCCTTTCAATAATCTGTTTGGAAATTTGCTGATGCTCTTCTTTAGAAGACTCGGCCAGGGTAATGGCGCGTGATAAAACAGAAATATCTTTTGCTAAAATCCCCTCCGTGTATTCTTTTATGTTCATCGGGGACTTCATATTTACACCAAAGATATATCAAATTGTACGAGGTCAATAAACTCCTGTATGCGTTCGTTCACGTCTTCCTGCGACAAACCGATTAATTTTTCGGTTCCGAATTTTTCTACTGTAAAACTTGCCATGGCCGAGCCGTAAATAATGGCGCGTTTCATATTCTCAAATGAAATATCTTTTGTTTTTGCAAGGTATCCTACAAAACCTCCGGCAAAACTATCACCTGCTCCTGTGGGGTCAAATACTTCTTCCAGTGGAAGTGCAGGAGCAAAGAAAACTTCATTTTTATTAAACAGCAAAGCACCGTGTTCGCCTTTTTTGATAATTAAAACTTTCGGTCCCATCGCTAAAATTTTTTGTGCCGCTTTTACCAATGAATATTCACCCGACAATTGCCTTGCTTCGCTATCATTGATTGTAAGTACATCCACCATGGTGATGGTTTTCTTTAGATCATCCAAAGCAATGTCCATCCAGAAATTCATCGTGTCCAACACAATTAATTTAGGGCGTTTGCTCATTTGAGCAATAACTTTTTGCTGTACCGCGGGAACTAAATTCCCCAACATTAAAAATTCGCAATTTTTATATGCATCAGGAACAATCGGGTCAAAATCGGCCAATACGTTTAACTGAGTCTCTAATGTATCTCGACTGTTTAAGTCGTTATGATATTTGCCTGCCCAGAAAAAAGATTTTTCTCCTTTTTTAATTTGGAGACCTTCCAAATCAACGCCTTGTTTTTTCAGTGTTCCTAAAAAGTTTTGATCAAAATCATCACCAATGACCGACACTAATTTTATGTCTTTGTTAAAATAACCTGCTGCCAGGCAAATGTAAGACGCGGCGCCTCCCACAATTTTATCTGTTTTCCCAAAGGGTGTTTCAATTGCATCAAATGCTACACTACCTACTACCAGTAAACTCATAATTTTTTCAGCAAATATATTGGTTATTTGTAAAAATGATAGTAATATTGCACCCCCTTTACAAGAAGGGTTGATTCCCTGGTAGCTCAGTTGGTTAGAGCACATGACTGTTAATCATGGGGTCCCTGGTTCAAGTCCAGGCCGGGGAGCAAACAAAGAGGCTGAAAAAGGCCTCTTTGTTTTTTAAAAATGCGGATGTGGCGTAATGGCAGCCGCGCCAGACTTAGGATCTGGTGTCGTAAGACGTGGGGGTTCGAGTCCCTTCATCCGCACACAAAGCATAAAGCCCTGATTTTCAGGGCTTTTTTGCTTGTGAACTTAGCTTCATTAAAATGTTCACGGCAAATGTTCACGATTTTTAGCTCTTTTGCTTCAAAAGTTCACTCTTCCAGCCTTTGCAGACCATCATAACTTTGCGGAAACAAATCGGATAAATCCAACCCCTTTACATAAATCAAGGTTTCTTTGAAATTCTGATGGCCAAGTATCTGTTGCAATTGTACCTTTTTATCCTCCAAATCATCTTGAGACTTAGCTGATTTCAAAAAATTAGTCGCAAAGGTGTGTTTTAGGCCGTATAAACCATGTTTCTCAGTCAGCTCAGGTATTTTGACCTTCAGCTTCCTAAAATGCTCCTGAAAGTAATTTCTACTAACCTGTGTGGCTCCTGGTATCCCGTCCGCAGTAAATAAGTAATCTTCTTTATCGTATTTTTCAAGATTTAGAGAAGCAAGAACATTCTTTAAATCTTTATGTAAAGTAATCGTCCTGTCGGTAGTTTTTGTTCTCCCCGCCTCAATTAAGCGATAAAATCTTATTTTTTCAGCCTCCAGCTCGATATTCTTTATTTTTAATCTTTCGGCCTCAACCCTTCGGCAACCTGTATAATAGATGATAAATGCTATTGCTAAAAGTTGAATATCGCCTGTATCCCTAACTCCTTTTATCAATTTTTGTAACTGCTCAGGAGAATAAACAGGGTGCATCTGTCTTTCCTCAACACGTATTTTATGCTTAAGAAACGGATTCTTGTAATCTAAAATGGTCGGCTCGTGCATATTCAAAATGTGTGTGACAAGATTGCCTAAGTCCGAAATAATATTAGTTATTGTTCGACCCGTTGGTGGTTTTTTTGTTCGAGACGTATTTGTTGTTCTCAGATACTCAATGAATTTCGTAACTTTTTGATAGCTGAATTTCGTAAATTTCATTTGATGATTAAGCTCCTCATATCTTATTTTTCGATTAGCTGAAAGAGAAGGGTGTAAGAATCTTATTAAATGATTAATGTTCCCACGAAGTGTACTCGCATAAGTTGTCTTAAATTCTTTCCTTTTGAAATGTTCCAGGTAAGCGAGAAGAGTTGGCACTAAATAAAGTTCACTGGGAGGAGTTGTTGCTATTGTGTTCCACTTAGCATCACCTGTTGCTCGAAGTTTAATATAATACCCCAGTTTAATTTTATTATAAATAAACATTGCGGTAAAAATAGCACTCCAATAAAGTTTCTTTTCATCGGTGCGATTCAAATACCCAGTTAAATGTTTTATCTTTTTTTCTTTTACAATTTTCCCATTTTTAATCACTTCTTCCATTGCAAAATATTCCAGGTATATCTGATAGCCGTATTTTTCATTCGCTCTTATTTTAAGTTTGGGAAGGGGGTCATGCTTAGAGTAATAATAAGTTGATTCCATAAACTCATTAAATTTTATTGTCTCATACCCATTTGGCAGTACGATACGTGAGCTTACAATTTTTTTATTTACTTCGGCAATTATACTTTTGATTTCGGCTAATTTTGTTGACGTATAGTAACCAGGTTCTCTTCGCTTTACTAAATGAGTAGTTTTATTTTTTTTGATTTCCTGCTCAAATAAATCCATCGCCCTCTTAAAATCCTTATTTTCTATTGCAATATCTTCTCCACTATTTTTTTGCACGGAAGTTTTTAAATTCTCTTTCACTTGTTCGTGAACATCAATAGTAATTAGGTGTTCCCCCTTTTTTTTACCTTTAATCGGGGGTATTGCTGGCATCCCCATCGTCTCAAGAATGTCGTGATATTCATTCGGATTAACATCAATATCCTTTGATGCAGTAGAGATTTTTAAAAATGATTTTTCTTCAATGGTGTCTTTCATACAAATGTTTTAATTGAATAAATATTTTTTACGCTTAAGTACTTTTAAAAAAAGAAATGAACTGATTACTCTTTGCTGCTTTCGTTTGCTTTCCGCATTTACCCTATCAGTCCATCTTGTTGCCCGATTATTTACGTCTGCATTCTCACACTTTACTCTTTCCAAAAACAACACCAACAGTTCTGTTAATTTCAATCTATCTGTTTCGCATTGCTCGAAATCAAAATACGCATTGCCATTTAGCTTCAAAAAATAATTTGCAATATCCTGATGAGAATTAACGCCTATTTTGTGCTGAGATTTAATTTTGTGCATTGAATTCTCGTGATAAAAAGATAATTTTTCCAAACCTCCGTCACCCTTCAGCTTGCCAGAAAGGATAAAATAGTCGGTGTTATATGCCAGTTTTATTTTCAGTTCCATATCATGTTCTTTTTGCTGCTTTCTGAAAAATGAGCGAAGCGTTTTGTTCTTTTTTTGGAATGTAATTCCAAGACTGAACACACTTCAGGAAAATATTTCCTAAACTCTTCTTGAAAATTATTTTCATTAAGCCATGTGGAAGCCATCATCCCCCCGATTGGAATTAAATATTCCCTGGAATTAATTGGGAACTCATACCAATAATCAGGGTATCGGTGTCCAGGCGCAATTAAAAACCATTTTCCTCCCCTGGATAAGTAGAGTTTTTCTTTTGTTTTACTTTGAATAAGTGTTGCAGTGGCAGTATTGTATACTCTGCCATTAATGATTTTTTTCATTGCAGTTTTATTAATAAGTGAATAAATTGTACGTTACTCGTAACTTTCTATGGAGGCCAGCAAAAAATTTACATCACTATACATCTCAGATTGCTTTGAACAAGGTATTCCTGTGTCATTGCATTTGAAATGCCTAATTCGTAATAAATTACTTTTTGTTTAGCCTGCCTTAAAATATCGAGCAGGTGATAGAAAAGAGATAACTACTTTTCTTGAGAACCCATGAGAGGTAGGATTAGTTCGTCTTCCTCTTAGTTTTCACAGTATTGTAAACTGTTAAAGCCCACAATACATCAATTCCATATACACAAAATTATAAAAGTTTTTGAATTAAGCAAATTTATTTTTCGGAAATGCGTAGTTTTTTATTTCAATCTTCAGCTACTTCAAAGAACTCCTAAACAAAAATGCTACGCAGTGCGTAGCATTCTCTTTACATCACGTTTTGTTTGGGCAATCCAGGTCTCCATGTCCGATAATTCAACCAGCCACGATTTAAGTTGTTGAATTTCCTTCTTGGTTAATCTTTGCTTTTTGCTCTTCATGGCGTACTAATGTTTTTGGAACACCAAAGAAGAGAATTGTTTTGTCCATATCTCACTTGAGAAAAGGACACCCTTATTTACTTCGTTTTTCCTGCGTTTTTGACCCTACTATTTTGTGGACAGCGCTTTTAGAGATATTTCGCTCATTATTGTTCTTGTCATAGATTTTTACTGCTCTTGCAATAGCACGAACACTCTTCCCTTCTTTATGCAATTCAAGCACTCGGTCAACAGTTTGTTTCGGCAAAGATTTTTTGCCCCACTTATTTCCTTTGTAACTAAATGTTCCGTTATCCTTTTTCCTAACTGCCATTTTTATACGAGAAGAACGCTTCTCACTTTCCTCTTCTGCAATCCATCCGAAAATATTAGTTAATAGTTCCTTTACAATATCATCAAACGGTGGTGGAATACTATTCACATCTTCCAACCACTTTTGCCGAAAGCTGTGAACATTACACCCGAATGATTTGCAGACCAAGAAAAAATCTTTAAGGCGCTGGCGATTACGAAATATTCTATCCAAATCCCAAACGTAGAGGTCAGTTATTTTCTTTTTCTTAATTAGGCCAATTACAGAATTAAAAACTGGCCTTGATACATTCTCCGCCCAGGCACTTTGATTTTCCTTATAAATTTCGTGCGGCTCATTGCAGATTGAATCTATATCTGCAATTTGAAGCTCAGGATTTTGGTCAGGATTTGAACACCTTATATAGTATGCAATCTTTTTCATCGGCTGAGTTTATTCTTATAGGTCAGCTTTTTGAAAAAAAAGAAAATCACTTCAAGTAATCTCTGTTATACACGAACACGAATTTTTCGTCAGGTGTGTACAACCAGTAGCCAATACTTCTTTCTTTGTTTGAGAAGAAAATATCAATACGATTGCCGAATGCTTCGTCTGTTAAAACAATATGTTCATAAAGAGGGTAGGTTGAGAAGCCGATATAAAATTTCAAGTCTGTTATTTCGTTGAAAGCGTATTTGCGGTGAGTTACTAAAACAATAAACATTGTTTCGTCAATATTGGGCATGAGCATACCCAGGTCTAAAAGATTGCACGCAGTATATAAATCATTGCACGTTTTTAATTTCCTTTCTAATTCACAAATTATACGCTCCGCAATTTCCTTATTGCGTGGCAGAAGTTTTCCTACTGGCTCGTAGTATGTATTGATTTCTACGCAATAGGAATCATTATCTCGAATAAGAATTAACCAGATTTGGTTTTTCTTTCCGCCGAAATCAATTTCCACTTCGTTTACGATTTCGTAGCTCACTATTAAACCGTTTTTGTTTTATAGGTCAGGATTTAGAAAAAAAAGAAAAATCAAATCTTGCACAAAAAGAATTCATTTACTTCAAACTTAAATTTTGAATCCGCATCAGGAGCTCTGAATTTTCCCAATGGAATCGAATGCCCTGGGAATAGTATTTCAATGGAGTTATCATAACTTTTATCCTCAAAAATTAAGTCCGTGATGTGGGGGCTTGTTTGGCAACCGTAATTTTTTGCCAGTTTCCAAATGGAGTTAAATTCCAATTCCCGATTGAGAACATTAATAAGAAACAAACATTGCATAACATTTTCCATTGAGAATGCCAGCCTGAGAACTTCGAT
>DATMMV010000101.1:0-16878 GCA_035569635.1 Bacteroidia bacterium
CTAAACCAAAACCTCCGAGACCACCACCGGTACCTGAAGTGCAACCGGGTCCGGCTGCACCGCCACCGCCAACAATCATAGTTAATGTGTTTCCGGGAACAAGCGCAAGAACACTTGTTGCATAAGCGCCCCCTCCACCTCCGGTAGCAGGAGTGCCACTGCCATCAGTTCCGCCGCCGCCGCCGCCGCCGCCCCAAACCTGAACAGTAGCTGAAAAAACGCCGCAGGGAACAACAAATGTTTGATTGGCACCTGTGTAATTATAAGTTTGTGTTACAATCTGCGCAAAAGTATTCTGGTTATAACACAAGAAGAAAAGACCAATTAACAGATAATATTTTTTTTTATTCATGCGGGGAAACGATTTATATTTCAATGTTCAGAAAGAATAACCAAAATTATTTTACAATTCATGCTTCTTATTTTGTAATGCCTTTTTTTACAAGTCCTTGATCGTTAAACTGCAGTGGTAACAGTTATTATGACCCTTACTAACCCGGCGAAATCCCTAAGGGAGGTTAACAAACTTTTAATATCGACCTAATGTTTTAACTTAATACAACAAACAAGTTTTTTAATCAAATATAAAAAGGCATTTAAAGATATACGTTTTTTTTTAGCTGCAAAAATTTTTTCAACTTTTAAGGTGCTTACCAAAGGATAAGGCCATACGGAAGGCATTGCGGAGAGGTTTTTATTCATTAAGGCTTTTAAATAATCAGTATTTTAGCTCTTTTTATTGCTTTTATTAAGCCAAAATATCTTTCTATGCTTTTTATGAGAAAACTATTTTCTGATAACAATAAAATATTTCTCCTCTTTCTCTCTTTGTCTTTCTTATTTTACGGGAACTGCATAAAGAATGGTTTTAATTTTGACGATTCCTATGTCACTGTAACCAATTATCCTGTAAACGGACAAAATTATATTCCTAATCACCCGCTTGTTGCAAAGGGGATTAAAGGAATCCCAGAAATATGGAAAAGCAGGTATGGACATGAATTTGACGGATCTTTTGATTACCGACCTGTTGTAATTACCTTTTTTGCACTTGAATATGCTGTTTTCGGGCAGTCGCCCTATATCAATCATGTGAGCAATATTTTCTTATATGCGATACTTATCTTTTACATTTTCAAAGTCCTCAGGCTTTGCATGACCCAATATTCCTTTAGGGAACCATTTGCTTTTATAAGTTCTCTTTTATTTCTCACGCACCCGGTACATAGCGAGGTGGTTAATAATATTAAATGCTGTGATGAAATACTTACCTTTTTATTTGGAGTACTTACGCTTTTTCATCTCCTTAAATATTATGAATCGAAACAAGTTAAATTTCTTTTTTTCAGCGTTATTTTTATTCTATTGGCTTACTTTACAAAAGTAAGCAGCGTGGTGTTTATTGTACTCATCCCACTTACTTTAATTTTCTTTATAGGGGTCAGGAAAAAGCAAGCTGTATTTATTTTTGTTGCGTTATTGTTTTTGTTTGCAACCCATAATTGGGTTCGTAATATGATTGTGACAGAAAAGGAAGTACGCTACTTTTTTCATTTCGAAAACCCGCTTTTTACAGAACATGTTTCATTATTTACAAAAATTCTGTTTACGCTTAAAACTTTAGGGGCTTATATAAAACTATTATTTATTCCTTATCCCTTACGGTTCTATTACGGCACCGACATGCTTTCTGTTCATACAAGTATACTCAATACAGAAATTATTCTGTCTGTTATTTTTCTGGTATCGGCGGCATATTATTGTTACCGTACAAAAAATAAGGTCGCCCTTTTTGGCCTGATTTTTTTTCTTATTTCTATTGCACCCTTTAGTAATCTTGTCAGGCCGGCAGCAGGTATCCTGGGTGAACGCTTTTGCTTTACAGCCTCGCTGGGTTTTATCCTGATCATAGTTTCTGTTTTGTTTTCCTTTTATAAAACGGCTCCCACGCATATAAACTTTTCCTTATTTACAGGAAAGCCCGTTTCCCGTTTAGGAATATTAATTATTTTTTTTTTAATATATACATGGAACCGGAATACGGTTTGGAAAGATGAAATAACCTTATATGAACACGATGTTCCGTATTCGGAAAAATCGGCCGGGGCAAATAATTTACTGGCTAACCGGTACTTTGAAAGACTGTCTTTCTCCTCCGGGAAATATCCGCAAGAGGAATTGATAGAGAAATGCCTGTATCATTATAAATTAGCGTTTACAAATGATTCAAGTGTATACACTGCTTTAAATAACACAGGAGTCATTATTTTCTTTTTCAGGCATCGTGCTGATCTTGCTTTGAGTTATTTTGAACGTGCAGTAAACGTAATGCCGGTTTACCCTCAGGCCTATGAGAATATAGGCGATTGTTATGAAGCCATGAGCAAACCTCAGGAGGCTTTGATATTTTATCAAAAAGCCATTTCACAAAATAGTAAGCAATACAGATCTTATCTTCAGATGATACGGATATTATCGCATGAGAAAAAAAACGAAGAAGTTTTTAATTTATTGAGAAAAGCGGATACGCAATTCCCCAACGATTTTCAATTAGTAATCGAAAAAGGAAATTATTATTTAGCCGGTAAACAATATAAAGAAGCTGCATTTGAGTTTGAGAAAGCTTATGCTTTACGTCAAACCAGGAATCTGGCTTATTCACTTCTTACTACATACCGTTATCTTCATAACGAAGAAAAAGTACGTTATTATAAGAATGCATTTGAAACGACCGGAAAATAATATGAATACCTTATTTATTCATAATAAAGCAATGGCTGAAAAGAGAACCGTCGCTGACAGAATCAAGATAACCCATGTGATCCAAAAACTACGTTTAGAAAATGGGGCGCGATTGCATAAGCCTCTATCATACCCATAAATTCAACTATTTTATCTAAATCTTCGGATTCAAAGTTCTTACTTTCCCCCATTGAATCCGCAGACAGAAGGCCTAATCTATTTATAAATAAAAGATTAGACTTTTTTTCAATTTAGTCCGGAGTGTCAATTCAAGTACCTTCTCAATATCCAGGCCGTTGTTTCGTGTTGTTCCATTAAGCCGGTAAGAAAATCCACTGTGCCTGCATCCGGGTCTTTTTCAATATCCTTACGTAATTGAATAATAATTGTTTCGTGGTCATTAAGCAATTCCTTAAGGATTTCTTTTGATGAACCGTATTTTGCAGGATGTTCTTTAATAGTTGTGAGTTTTGAAAATTCATTCATAGTACCTATTGTTTTTTCGCCCAGCTTTCCGATTCGCTCTGCAACTTCATCAATAACTTCTTCTGTTTGCTTATACTGGCCTTCAAAAAGTTTATGGAGTTCCATAAAACTTTCGCCTGTAACATTCCAATGCGCTTTTCTTGTTTTAACGTATAACGTCATTTCGTTTGATAAAACTGATGCCAGTGTAACGGATGATTTTTTTAAATCTTTTTTGTTAATTCCAATGTTTGGTTTCATTTGTGATTTTTTTAGAGTTTATAATCGGGGATTGCTTTTTATTTTCAGAAAAGAAAATTTTGAAGCTGTGGGCACTATATTTCCCAATAAAAATCCCCAGGGCTTTAAACCTTCAATATGATCGAAAATAACTTTTATAATGGCAGTTAAAGGAATAGAAAGAAACATTCCCGAAACTCCCCAAATCGCCCCGCCTACCAAAACCACAATGACAGAAATCAATGCGTTTATTTGTACACGTGATGCAACAATTTTCGGAATGATATAATGATTGTCAATAAACTGAATGAACATATATACAAAAAACACAAGTACCGAACATGTAAGAGAGTCTTTTGTTATAAAAGCTATGAGCATTGGTAAAACTATTGCAACAACTTTACCTATATAGGGGATGATATTTACGATTGCCCCTGTAATTCCAAGAATAATCGCGTAATCAACGCCCAATAATAAAAGTCCGGCCGAATAAAGAACGGCCATAATGATTAATTCAAAAAAGAGGCCAACTAAGTAACTCTGAACGATTTTTTTAGATTTTACCAATATTTCTACCACCGCTGCGTGATGTTCGGTACGAAAGAGTTTGCGCACGAATTCAAGCAACAAAGGTTTATAAAAAAGAATCATGAATAAATAAGCGGGCAACAACATTAATGTTACCACCATTTGTCCGGCCTCGGTAAGTTTTTCTCCAATAGCAAAATTATTAATTTCATCGCTTTGTGTTGTTTTAATCCACTCATTTATTTTTGTTTTACGAATATTAAACTTCTCGGAAATCCATTGCACCAGGTCAGTACTTGTTGTGTTAAACTTTTCTTTCAGTTGCGGATATGTATCACTGAACATAGTTACCTGAGAGGAAACAATATACAAAACACCAAACAGCACTAAGGTTGCCACAATTACAGCGAGTGAAATCGAAACCAATTTGTTCAGCCCCCTGTTTAAATAGTTTACCAAAGGATTCAATAAAATAGCAATGATAGTTGCATACACAATCGGGATAATAATAAACTGGCCGAGATGCATGATTAAAATAAAAGCGGCAATGGAAATAGAAATAAGCGCCAGCTTTGCATAAAAAGGTATTTTAAAATCAGCATCCATTATATATTTTCTGAATTATTTTGTTTACTTAAGAGTTTTTTAAAAAGAATTCCGGCAATTGATTTTATTCCATCAGGGTTCTTCGTTACTTTATTTGTAACAACCATTTCAATAGCAAAACCAAGTAATTTCATAAAGGGGTTATGCGTTTTACCAATAAGAACTTTTTTAGCCACGACACCCGCGGTGAAACCAATGGCAGAGTTTAATGCGTTCGTTTTAAAATCGGGGGCTAAAATCAGTTCTTTCAATTTACTTTTAATAATATTAATAGGTTTCAGGCCTTGGTAAGCAACCTGAAATTGCTCTTTTAGCAAAATCCATTCGCAAGCTTGCTTATATTCTAAATCCTGTATCTCACTTTTTAATTGAGCCGCTGTTGTAATTTTTTCCATAACTGGTTAGTTAAGCGCATTTTTAATGATACGGTTATTTACCCGGTCCTTGATCTGCGGATAAATAATCAGTAAAGTAATTGCGGAAAGCCCATAGAATGCGGAAAGGGTTAAAAACCCGAGATAATTTTTTCCAAATAAATCGCCCAGCCAAAGTCCGGCAGCAATGTTAAGCACGAGTGCAAAAAATAAAATGACGCACAATATTATTAAGCGAGTCAGAACCATAGATGAAAAATCGGCTGTTTTATCAACGAATTTTAATTTCAGTAGTTTTAAACTCGTTTTACTGTACTCTTCTGTTTTTTCTAAAAGAGGTTGCAGAATGCATATTTGTTCTTCCATCAGTTTAAATTTTTATTTTGTATGGTTACAAGTTTTTCGGGAATTATAATACCCAACCCTTTTGCTATTGATGTTCCCAATTGCGTATCCGCCTGAAAGAAGTGACACAATTGCCTGTTAATTATTTCATCTTTCTTCTCTCCGTTTATACCGGACAAAGAACGTATGATGTTGTTTATTAAATTTCCCCTGTCTTTTGCGTTCATTGCATTACGATACAACAACCCGGGTTGTGTATAATGGTCGTCGTTTTCATTGCGGTCATACCAATCAGCTATATTTGTTTCCAATTGCATGGGAGATTCTTTATAACTTTCGTCAGTAACAATAGAATCAAAACTATTAGGGCGATAATTTACTTCCGCCCCTCCGTTTTCGCCGGTTTGCATTTGGCCGTCGCGTTGGTAGTTAGAAATCATATAAGGGCATTTGTTTACCGGAATCTGTTCATAATTCACTCCTAAGCGATAACGATGCGCATCCGGGTAAGAAAGCAAACGGCCCTGCAACATTTTATCCGGCGAATAGCCAATACCATTAACTACATGCGCGGGAGCAAAAGCGGCTTGCTCTACATCTCTGAAATAATTTTCGGGGATTTCATTTAATTCCATGATGCCCACATCCAGCAGTGGAAAATCTTTGTGACTCCACACTTTAGTTACATCAAAAGGATTGAATTCAAAATTCTTTGCCTGGTCATCGGTCATCAACTGAATTTTAAGTACCCACTTCGGAAAATCTTTTTTAGCTATAGCCTCTACCATATCACGCTGCGAATGATCGGGGTCTTTACCCTTCATATCATCTGCTTCATTGCCGGTGAAATTTTTAATTCCCTGAAGTGAAACAAAATGAAATTTTACCCATACACGCACATTGTTTGAATTTATCAATGAAAAAGTGTGACTTCCAAAACCGTGCATATGCCTGTGAGAGAAAGGCGTTCCCCTGTCGCTCATTAAAATCAAAACCTGATGTAAACTTTCCGGGTTTAAACTCCAGAAATCCCACATCATGGTTGGACTTTTACAATTTGTTTTAGGATCACGTTTTTGCGTGTGAATGAAGTGAGAAAATTTCTTAGGGTCTTTAATAAAGAATACGGGTGTATTATTACCCACCAGATCCCAATTTCCATCTTCGGTGTAAAATTTAAGTGCAAAACCGCGGGGGTCTCTTTCACTGTCTGCGCTACCTTTTTCTCCGCCAACTTGCGAAAAACGAGCAAACATTTTTGTTTGTTTACCTATTTCAGAGAATATTTTAGCTTTTGTATATTGGGTAATATCGTGTGTAACGGTAAAAGTTCCGAAAGCACCTGTTCCTTTTGCATGAACTACTCTTTCAGGAATTCTTTCACGATTAAAGTGCGCCATATCTTCGTGCAGAAAATAATCCTGCAAAAGTATCGGCCCCCTGTTACCCACCGACATTGAGTTTTCAAACTCATAATACGGCCGGCCACTGGCAGTAGTTAGTTTTTTCTTTTCCATTTTAAAGATACCTTATTAAAAAATTATCCTTTAATTACTTCAACTTCTTTTTTAATTTCTTCTAAAAAACAGTTAAATTTTTCTTTCATGGCATCTGTAAGGTCATCGCCTTTAGCCAAAAGTTTTTTACGTGTTTCGCTTCCTTTATCAGGGGCAAAAAGAATTCCTAAGGCTCCGCCTATAGCAGCGCCTGCTAATAATGCCCCGATTAATTTTGCCGTGTTGTTTGAGTTTTCCATAATTTGTTTTTTAAATGTTAATTAAATTTTTTACCACGGATAATCTGCAGCAAGACCGAAATGAGTGCTATTACAAGCAGGATATGTATAATGCCACCTGCATTGAATCCTACAAAGCCTATCAGCCATAAAATGACCAGAACCACAGCTACTACATAAAGTGTATTTCCCATAATTTTGTTTTTAATTTATTTATTTTCCTTTTGTGTTTTATCTGCTTTTGTGTCCGTGCCGGTTGCATCCGGGTCTGCCTCTCTTCTTGGCTTATCAAATCTGTTTTTTTGGTGTGACTTATGAGTGTTTTTTCTGGTTGCATCTGCGTTTGTATCCGTACCGGTTTTGTCGGCATTGGTGTCAGCACCCGTGCTGTCTGATTTTTTTTCTGAGTTAGTGTTTCTATTTGGTTCCATGTTATTGAATTATTAGTTTTGAATCATGTGAAATTCTTTTTTATCATTACCATCCATGTAGTAATACCAGAATTGTTTCTTTTCAAGTTTCAGAATAACTAAGGTTTGTGAACTTTGATTATTTATTCCGTTAAGCCTGATTTCTTTATCGCTGTTTTGAAAAGCCCATTTACCGGTTCCCGATAGGTTTCCCCACGAGTAAGAATAGTTCCCGTCTTTGGAATACGTTTCTGTATAACCGCCCATTAAAGAGGTATAGTCATTTCCGTTCTTTTTGTAATTATCAACTTTCCAGGTATTGGCAACCCGTTCTGTTCTTGTACGAAAACTGATAAATGGCCCGTCGGGGTATTTTTGACAACTTTGAATTGCGGGAATCATAAGGCCTGCAAAGATTATTACGATTACTGATATTTGTTTTCTGATTTTCATTTTTTTAGGTTTTAATTGTGTTCATAATTTTTATTAAAGAATGACGCCTTTTTCTGCCTGAGATTTCAATTCCATGGTAAGTTCTTCGTTGCTTGAGTTGATTAGTTCTACCTCGCATGAAACGGTTATTTCATCACTAAGCATTACCCCTCCTGTTTCCATCACTGTGTTCCAAATCAATCCCCAATCGCTTCTTTTTATTGTTCCGTTAACTGTAAATCCGGCTTTTTCATTTCCCCAGGGATCTTTTACAATACCGCCGAATTGCACATTCAGTTTTAAGTTTTTAGTAATACCTTTCATGGTTAATTCTCCCCATAATTTTTGGTTACCATCTTCGTCAGGCTTACCCATAGTGCTTGAAACGAATGTTATTTGTTTATGATTTTGCACATCCAGAAAGTCTGCTCCCTTTAAATGTTCATCGCGTTTAGCATCGCCTGTGCTTATAGAAGAAGCGTCAATCCATAAATCTATCACCGCCGTTTTAAAATCCTTATCGGTAGTATAAATGCTTGCGTCAAATGTTTTAAAAGTACCCTTAACGTGCGCAATCATCAAGTGCCTTACTTTAAATGCTATTTCGCTATGGGCCTGGTCAATCGACCATTTTGTTCCGTTTGTCATTTTATTGTTTTTTGATATGGTTTATATTAAATAAAAGTGTTAATAGGAATTGTTTGTGATTATACAATTCTTAAAAGCCATAGAATTAAAAGTATCAACGCAACCAACAGTAATAAATTTATCAGTCCACCCAGGCCAAATCCGCCTGCTAAAAAACCAACCGCCCATAATATCAATATTATCAGAATAACAAGCCAGAACAGGCTCAATCCGTCTCTTCCACCGTCACTCACCATTTTTTTTGTTTCATGCATATTTTTAATTTGCATAACAGAATTGGTAGTAATTACCGCTTTATGTTTTACCGGCTTAAATGTTATTGCATGAGAAATTGCTTTGGCTATTTTTTTTTCATTACTTGCTACAAGCGTGGTATTATTTGTAGTAGTTGAATTGGCATATAAGTTCGGTACACTTTGCGTTGTTTGAGGAAAAACAGAATACACAGGCTTCCTTATTTTTAATTGTACAACTTTGTTTTCTTCTTTTGTAGATGAAACAGTTTGTTTGCCTTTTGAATGTGCAATGTAATAGCCATCATTATAATGACGTTTTGCAATTGAGATGTTTGATTTGCAGGAAGAAAGCAATATGCCTGCCATGATACAAATAACACTGAATGTAATTAGTTTTTTCATTTGTTTTTTATTAATGGGGTTTAGTTTATACTATGAGCGAAATGGTTTTTTACAAAGGCATGCTGTTGATTCGCTGTCATCTTATCGGCATGCTTTACTTCTATTTTTATTCCTGAGAAATGATGATCATCTTTAATGAAGTTCACCAGTTCATTCTTGGCGGTCGTTGGCCCGAAAAGAACAACTTCTTTGCAGTCTCTTATAATGGCAGCAATTTTCTTATAGTACTCTGCCTGTTCGTGTTGCTCTTTATTGTGCATCAGATGCTCACTTTTTCCAAGACTATGTTCTTTTTCCTCGTGTGTAAATTTGCAGGTAACAATACTTGTTATAAGTGTATCGCCTTTGAGTTCCATCAGGTGAGCCGCTGAATGATCCATCCAAATGCCCATGTTTTTTTTAGTCATTTTGTTTTTATTAATAAAACCTGTATCCGATAGTAGCCTGATACCAAACGTTCTTGTAACGTGGCGTTGTAGATGTACCGTCGCCATTATTATTCTGAATATCCCATGCAGCCCTTGCGCCCAGCACAAGGTGTTTCATCGTAATATCCACCCCCATTGCAAAAGACAAAGTATTTTTCCTCACATTGTTGTTTTCAAATTCTGTTTCTTGTGCAATACTTGTGGTTCCGTTTGTAAACACATCTGTTTGTTTCATCAGATAAGAATATTGTGGCCCCGCTAACAGTGTAATAAATTCGCTGGGTTTAAAAGCAAAGAAGAGAGGTATATCAATATAATTTGTGGTGCGGGTAAGACTGTATGTACCGCCCAAAATCCTGCCCGTTGCCATAAATCCTTTTTGAGAGAATAATACTTCCGGTTGTATACCCAAAAATCTTCCAATGGGAACAGAGATGAAAGCACCCGCTACTCCACCGAATTTAGGATCGGAATGAAATGCTTCGCCCTGCGCGTCGTATACGTTCGAGTAATTTGCACCCACTTTAAGGCCAAAGGTCAATTTGCTGCGAAAATCAGTCGGGTTATCCTGCGCTTTAAAATTTTGAGTTATGCAGGTAACCGCAGCTATCAATAAGATTGTTTTTTTCATTTGTGTTTGTTTAATATTATTTATTTTACTTGTTTTTTTTAGTGGTCAGGCCTTTAAACGCCTCGCCAAGTTCTTCCATGTCGCGGTTAAATTCTGTTTTAAATTTTTCCCAATTTTCTTTTCCCTCAGCTTTGTAGTCGTCCATTCTCTTTTTCATATCGCTGTTCTTTTTTTCCAATTCAGTAATTTTTCTTTTGTATTCGGTTTTGGCAACTTTTTTCTCTTTAGCAATTTGTTCGTTAAATTCGTCCAGGTTTTTTTGGTTAGCGGCAATTCGTTCATCCGAGTTTTTACGGAATTTTACCATATCGGTTGTGTAATCAGCTTCAACTTTTTCAAGCGCAGCTTTCGATTCAGTTACATTTTCCTGAGCTTTTTCTATTTTTTCTACCGGTGTATTGCAACCGGTTAAACCTGCACCTATAATAAGGGTTGATACAGTTAGTGTTAAAAGTGTTTTTTTCATTTGGTTTGGATTTAAAATTCAGGTGATATTGATTTATAATTCGGAAATAAGTTTATGTAGTTCTTCTTTTGTTTTGCCAAGTTTAATTTGAAGCCTGCCCAACATTTCATTCTGTTTTCCTTCAACTAACAGTACATCACTATCGGTTAGCATTGCAAACTGTTGTTTCAGTTTTCCTTTTGTCTCGTTCCAGTTTCCTTTTAATTCGGTTAAATTTTTCATGTGTTATTTTTTAGTGTTATTTAATTATCGACAACAAAGATGCGGAACATGGGAGGCCTTAGTGTTATATAACACTTGTAATAAGTTACATCATTCACTTATCCCCGTTTTCAAGAGTGTTCCGATTTATATTTATTCAGCATAGAGTTCAGGGAATCATAATATTTTTGCAGATTTTTAAGTGTTATATCCGGAGTTTTTTCGTCAGGAATTGTTACCTTCATTTCATCCAGGTATTTTGATAATTCGGGATATTGCTCCGTAATGATCATTGTAGTTTTCAGAATTTTAGCATTCAGTTCTTTTTCAGTTTCCATATTCTTTTTTTATAAGTGGCATTAAAAAAGCCCACCGCACAAATGCAATGGGCTTTTGTATTTAAATTATTTATTGTTGAGATATCAGTTTACCGGATTGTATGATTTTATTATCGCAAATTACTTTGTAAAAATAAATTCCGGAAGGAAGATTATTTGTTGTCAGTGTGGTTTCCTTTTGTATAATAGTTGTTTTCATTACTTCTGCTCCGTAAACATTATACAAGCGTAACTCCGTATTATTCATTTTGTCCATGTCATTCAGTACAATATTTGTTGAAGTACTGAATGGGTTAGGATAAATTGTAACGGTTGCATTTGCGTTAACAAATGAAGCAATAGTGGAGGCAGTGCAGGTTGTGGGGGTAACGACTGTAATGGCAGTCGTAGAATAATTGCCGGTAGTTGTAAGTGCCCTTCCGTTAAGTGTAACTCCCGTATTTAAGTTAACTGCACCATTATTGCAAATTATTGTGCCGTTGAAAACAGAATAATCGTTGATGCTTACTGCTCCATCAACATTCCAGAATACATTCTTGGCCTTTGCTCCGTTAATCAAAAGAACTTTGGAATATGTACTTGTAGAAAGAGCACCTTTTAATTGAAGAACAAATACCGCATTGACATCGCCCAACGCATTCAGATAAAGTGTATCGGTAAATATGGTTGCGGCATTCATAATATAAGTATGTGGTGTAAGAACCAGGTTGCGGCCAAACTGCGCCGGATATAACAATTCAATATCATAAGTTAAGGTGTTAAGGTAAGTGTATACATTCCCCAAATCGGTTGCGCAGGTAGCTGTAGAGCCATCTGGAACAGGATGAATAGCTCCGGTTACATTTACAGCATTGAATCCTGTAGTTAAACCTACGTTCGTTCCTACATCACCAGTAACATAAGTTACTCCGGTATTTGTCAGCGAACCACTGGAAGTAAATATTGCATAACAGGCGGTTGTGGCAAGATTAGGCGCTGGAGGCCCTGTAAGAACCGGGCTTCCGCATCCAATTGGTGTATATGCCAACACGCCGTCAACTGTAACAGCACCGGCTGTAGAAAGCGCTCTTCCTTCAAGTGTGTCGCCTGTGTTCATATTGATTGCAGCGTTGTTTGCCACAACAGTTCCCTTCATAGAAGTTCCCGAAGCCATACTTACCAAACCTTCTACTTTCCAATACACATTACACGCTTTTGCACCGTTAATCAATTTAACTTTTGCGTTGGCATTAGTTGAGAGAGGCCCTTGTATTTGAAAAATAAATACCGCACCTGTATTTCCCTGTGCATTTAATATAAGATCTAAATTCAGTGTTGCTGCAGCCGAAATGGAATATACTCCTGCAATAAGTGTTTGTCCGTTTCCAAGTAAAGGTGCCGGAAAAGAAGTGGGAACAGCACTGTTCAATTGGCCATAGGCAGTAAGTAAATCTGCAGCACAGGTTCCGGTTATGCCATTATTATTTAGCATTACACCGTTTACATTTCCAAAACCGGTACTTGAGCCATTATTAGAACCTACATTACCTGTAAGTTGTGAAATACCGGAATTACTCAAAGCGCCGTTTGTTGAGAAAAGAACAAAATTCGCAGCAGTTCCTAAAGTAATTGTTTGTCCGAAATTTATTTTCGGGACGGATAATAGAGTAACAGCTGTTACTATATGCAGTAGTTTTCTTTTCATTTTTTTTTGTTTTAATTGTGAGTTGATTTTTATTTATCAAAGATGCATAAGTGATAGCATAGAAGTATTACAGAACCCGACCTTAATGTTACATTCTTTACGGGTTATGCATAAAGGGTTAAACGCAAAAAAGCCCGCTACAAATTGCAACGGGCCTCTTCTTACATGAAAATTTATTGTTGTGAAATCAGTTTCCCCGATTGAATAATAACTCCGTTACTGATTACTTTGTAGTAATAAATACCCGAAGAAAAAGTACTTGTTTCAAAAACTGTTGTTTGTTTAGTAAGCATGGTACTCAATACTTCCGCTCCTAAAATTGTATACATCTTTAATTCAGCAGGGTTAGTCTGTGATATGTTATTGATTGTAACGGTTGCAGATGCTCCGAATGGATTAGGATAAATTACCATTCCTGAATTTGTTGTGTTAGAAGATGAAATGTCCATCGATGTACAAACTGTTACCGAATAGCTTGCAGAGGCTGAATCAATGTTACAATAATTGCTTCCATGTACAGTTATGGTACCACTTAACGCGTTTGCACCGAAATTTACCGTAATGCTATTTGTATTTGCTCCCGATGCAATGGTTGCTCCTGAAGGTAATACCCATGTATAACCGGTTGCATTAGTTATTGCGGGAACAGAATACACTACTCCTGTTTGGCCTTGACATACATTAGGGATTCCGGATATTATTCCGGCCACTCCTATATAATTAGGTTGAACAGCACTTACCGCAGTAATTGTTAAAGCGCCTGTTGTTGAAAGTGCTCTTCCGTTAAGTGTAACTCCCGTATTCAGGTTAATTGCACCGTTGTTTGCAATAATAGTTCCGTTAAAAACAGAATAATCATTAATACTTACTGCGCCGTTAACTTCCCAAAACACATTTTTTGCCTGTGTTCCGTTGGTTAAAATAACTTTTGAATAAGTGCTTGTAGAAAACGCACCGTATACTTTGATAACAAAAATGGCATTGGCATTTCCTCTTGCGTTAAGATAAACTGTATCTGTAAATGTTACCGCTCCGTTCATAATATACGTATGAGGTGTAAGAACCAAATTGTGTCCGAAAATTGCCGGAAACATTAATTCAATATCAGGAGTAAGAGCGTTCAGATAATTAGACATAGTAAGTAAATCGGATGCACACGCTGCTGTTGAAGCATCCGCAATCGGATGAATTGTTCCGGTTACAAATAAGGGATTAAAACCCGTAGTTAAACCTACATTCGTTCCAACATCACCTGTTAAGTAAGTCGGGCCACTATTCTGAACGGGTCCGTCAGAAGAAAATAATGCGTAGCACTCTGTAGAGGCAAGCGTTGGAGCAAGCGGCCCTGTAAGGTTCGGGCTGTTGCAACCAACCGGAGTATAAGCCATAGTACCATCAACAGTAACTGCACCGGCTGTAGATAATGCCCTGCCTTCAAGCGTATCACCTGAAGTCATGTTAATAGCTGCGTTGTTCGCGATAACAGTTCCTCTCATAGTGGTTCCCGAAGCCATGCTTACCAAACCTTCTACTTTCCAGTATACATTGCAGGCGAGTGCTCCTTTTATTAATTTAACTTTTGCATTTGCGCCTGTGGAAAGAGATCCCTGTATTTGAAAAATAAATACCGCGTTGGCATTTCCCTGTGCATTTAAAGTAAGATTTAAGTTAAGTGTTGTTGCGGCAGGGAGATAATATACACCTGGTATAAGAGTATCACCATTACCAAGAGAAGGCGCGATGGAAAAAGTAGGCACCGTGCTGTTTAATTGGTTATAGGCCAAAAGTAAATCAGAAGCACATTGCCCGCTTGCACCATCCTGGTCATGCAGATTTCCGTTTATATTAACAAATGCGGTTGTAGAGCCTACATTAGAACCTACATTACCGGTAAGTTGCGTAATTCCGGATATGTTTATTGCGCCGTTTGTTGTAAAAAGAACAAAATTGGCTGCCGTACCTAAGGTGGGCGCTTGCCCGAAATTCGATTTCGGTAAAGTTAATAATGCAACGGTTGTTACAATAAGTAGTAGTTTATTTTTCATTTTTGTAAATTTAGGGGTGAATTAATTTTCACATAACAAAGATGAGTCGTAGCGTACCAATAAATATTACAGAAATTGTTCAATAAGTTACATCATTCACTTATCCGCGCGTAACAAAGTTCTCAAAGCCGCACGCCAATAACCAAAATATCATCTACTTGCTCGGCTCCCGCTTTCCAGGACTCAATAAAGGAGTCCAAATATATTTCCTGTTCAAACATAGGCTTATCCCGAACTTCAAGTAAAACCTCCTTAAATTTTCTTGTCATTACTTTTTTCCCGTACTCTCCCCCGAATTGGTCGGCATAACCATCAGAAAAAATATAAAAAGTGTCCCTTTCTTGCAATTTTATCTCGTGCGTGGAAAATTGCTGATTATCCTCGGTAAAACCGCCAATAGCTTTTTTGGTCGCCTTAATTTCTTCAATTGTATTTTGTCCGTTTCGGATAACCCAAAGAGGCCTGTTCGCACCCGCGTATTTTAGACGATAATCTTTTTTATTTACCGAACAAAGCGCAATGTCCATTCCATCCTTTGTAGAATCCAGACTTTCCGACTGACGAAGTGACGTCTTAATCCCTTTGTTAAGCCGGTTTAAAATTTCTGAAGGGTCTGAACTGAGTGAAACGGCATCATTCAGTTTTTCTGAACCGATCATGCTCATTAAAGCGCCGGGTACTCCATGCCCGGTGCAATCGGCTACAGCAATAAAAACAGAGTGTTCATTTTTATAAAAAAAATAAAAATCACCACTAACAATGTCTTTAGGTTTAAAAAGTATAAAACAATCCGGAAAGGAAGCATGAATTTCATCCATCTTCGGTAACTGTGCCTGTTGTATACGCTTGGCATATGTTATACTATCGGTAATATTTTTGTTTTTCTCTTCTGCAACAAGCTTTGATTTCTCTATCTCTACTTTTTGAGTTCTGGCAATGACTAATTCTTCCGCCCATTTTTCCTTTTCTTCGTTTTGAATCAAAAGCCCGTTATTTGCAATTAACAGTTCTACCGCACGCTTTGCTTTTTCCTCGTGCTGACTGGCAAGTTTTTTATTGGCAAAAAGAGTTGAAACAGAATTAATAATTTTTTTAAATTGAGTTTCTGTTTTAACCACATAGTCAGTTGCTCCGTGATGAAATGATTTCAGTGCAACGTCGATATCATCATTACTTGTCAGCATGATAACGCTTATTTTCGGGTCATGTTTTTTGATTTTATCCAGCACTTTAAGCCCGTTCTCTGCGCCGGAGTTTATGCTGTTAAGGTGATAATCCAGAATAACCAATTCCGGTTTCACCCGGGCAAACTCCTTCAGGCAATTTTCCCCTGTTTCAAAAGAGTGCACTTTTATAAACGCGCCTTTAAAGGCAATTTCTATTGCCCCTTTAAGCGTCAAAGAGAAAATTGTATTATCATCTACAATGAAAATATTAATATGCTCTTGTGTATTCACAATTCAGGGCAAAAAGATCAGGAATTTAAATGTTTATTTGAAAATAGACGGGCCGAAAATCTGCACAGCAAGTAATCCGCCAATCAGAAATGAAACACATGCAAATAAAACAACTACCATGTATTTGTATTTCCTGGTTTCTTTTTTCGCTTCCATCATGGTAAAAAGATTAAACAAAGAGTAATTTATTTTCCTGAATTTAGTCTCGCTCTTAACCACATAATCATATGCACCGTGGTGGAATGATTTTAAAGCAATATCCAGACTGTCGTCACCGGTTAATATAATAACATTTGTTTCCTTATTTTCGTGTTTAATCAGTCCCAACATTTTAATGCCGTCTGCTGCGTCCGGATTATTACTGTTTAAATGATAATCAAGAACAACAATTTCGGGTTTTATTTCCTTAAACTTTTCCATACAGGCCTCGCCTGTTGCAAATGAATGTATATTAAAGGATCTGTT
>DATMMV010000102.1:0-8616 GCA_035569635.1 Bacteroidia bacterium
AGCGATTATTGAGTGATGTAATGAGGAAATTTTTCCCGGTATTATTTTTATTGTTTTTGTGCGAATTCTCCTTTGCGCAAAAAACGACTATTTATACTGATGCCGACCGTGAATACAAAACCGGGACAGAATTATTTGACAAAAAGAAATACGGTGCAGCTTTAAAAAGTTTTCAGAATATTATTGAAACCAATAAAAATCCGAAATCTTTAATCCGTATTGATGCGGAGTTTTACGCAGCTGCCTGCGCCATTGAATTGGTGAATAAAGACGGGGAGTGGCGCATGAAAAAATTTATCGACCTGAATCCTGAAAGCAACAAAGTGAAATGGGGTTATTTTTATTTGGGTAAATCAAATTTCCGCAAGAAAAAATACCCGGAAACCATTGAGTATTTGGAAAAAGTAGATGTGCTTGATTTGGATAAAGACGATGCATGCGAATTTCGTTTTAAACGCGGGTATAGCTACCTTGAAGCAAAGCAGATTGAAAAAGCGAAAATTGATTTATACGAAATAAAAGATATCGATAATAAATATGCACATCCGGCAAATTATTATTACTCGCACATTGCTTACACCGAAAAAAATTATAGTACCGCGCTGGAAGGTTTTACACGTTTACTCAATAACGAAACTTTTGGTACAGTAGTCCCTTATTACATTGCACAAATTTATTTTTTGCAGGGAAAATACGATGAAGTTATAAAAGTGGCGCCGGCTTTGTTAAACGACAGCACTCATGCGCAAAAAGCGGGAGAGATTAATCGTATTATTGGTCAGTCGTATTTTCATAAACAAAAATACGCGGAGGCAATTCCGTATTTATTAAAGGGCCCTATTGCTTCGGTAAACGATAATTATCAAATGGGTTACGCGTACTACAAAACGAGCGATTTACCAACTGCAGCCTCTTATTTTGAAAAAGCGGTTGGAGCGGATGACTCGCTTTCGCAAAACGCGTATTATTATCTGGCTGACTGCTATTTAAAAGGTGGTGATAAAAGCAAAGCACGTAACGCTTATTTCTCTGCATACAGTTTAAGCTACGATAAACAAATCCGTGAAGAGAGTTTGTTTAACTATGCTAAACTTTGTTACGAAACAGGGTTTAGCCCATATAACGATGCGATAAAATATTTTCAGCAATACATTACCGAATATCCCAAATCAATAAACAGGGATGAGGCATTTAAATATTTGGTGAACTGTTTTCACTCTACAAAAAATTACGAAGGTGCTATGCGGATCATAGAGAAAATGAATACCGATGAACCCGGTTTAAAGCAAGTGTACCAGCAACTTTGTTATTTCAGGGCGGTAAATCATTATAATAATAACCAGGCAGATTCGGCCCGTAAGTATTTCAATTTTGTTTTCAGGCTGAATGTTGACCCTGTGTTAACCGCGCAAAGTAAATACTGGTTGGGCGAACTTTCTTACCAGGGTAAAGCGTATAATAATGCGGCGGATACCTGGGGGGAGTTTCAAAAAATGCCCGGCTCCTTTAATTTAAAAGAGTACGACCTTGCCAATTATAACATCGGTTACGCGTTTTTTATGAATAAGAACTATGCGGATGCCGGAGTTTCCTTCCGTAAATATTTAATGAGTAAAAATTTAACTGACCCGCTTAAAGCTGCGGATGCCAACGTAAGGACTGCAGATTGCTACTTCATGCAAAAAACTTTTTCCTCGGCAGCTGATTATTACGAAACAGCCATTGCGCTCAATAAAATTGATGTGGACTATGCTATTTATCAAAAAGCATTATGTAATGGTATGTTGAAAAATTACAAAGAAAAAATCAGCGACCTGCAGCAATTGCAAAAACAATATCCTTCTTCTCCGTATATAGTACAATCTGTTTTTGAGATTGCTGAGAGCTTTAAAATGGCCAACGAACCGGATAATGCGATTCTATGGTATGATAAAATTATAAATAACTACCCGACCTCTCCGTATGTAACGCGCGCAACAAAAACGGCTGGATTTTTATTTTACAACCAGAATAAATACGATAAAGCTTTTTCTTACCTTGATAAAATCGTAAAGCAAAACCCGAAATCAGACGAAGCAAAAGACGCGATTGAAACCATTAAGAAAATTTTTAAGGAGCAAAACAAACCGGATGAAATGGAAACTTATATGAATTCTATCGGAAGCTCGGTTAGTGTAAGTGAGTTGGATGAATCTTATTGGGAAAAGGCATCTGCTCTGTATTACGATAAAAAGGATTGCGATGCCGCCACCCCTGAAATGCAAAAATATATCAATAAATTTCCCGATGGAAAATACATTACCGACGCTAATTTTTGTTTTGCAGAATGTTCATACAACAAGGGAGATTTTACTGTTGCCTTAACTTCCTATAAATATATTTTATCAAAATCACGTAACATACACACAGAAATTGCTTTAGCAAAAGCCTCATATATTTTGTATAAAGACAAAAAATACGATGAGGCACTTCTTTTATACATGCAATTACAGGGCGCTGCGGAGTCTTCTCAGAATAAACTTGCGGCAAAATTGGGAGCTATGCGTTGTTCATATCAGGTTAAAAGCTATGATACCTGTGTAAACGAATGTAACAAAGTTCTCAATACCGAAAAACTATCTTCTACTCAATTAATAGAAGCGCACCAGTTAAAAGCAAGGTCGTTATACGAACTTAACCGCAGAGACGAAGCCATTGCTGATTTAAATTACTTAACTAAAAATGCGAAGAGTGAAGCCGGAGCGGAAGCGTATTACTATCTCGCGATGATTCATTTTCAAAAAAAGGAATTAAAGGAAACCGAAAAAACAGTTAACTCATTAATAGGATACAATTACACCAATAATGATTGGAATACCAAAGGAATGTTATTGATGGCGGATGTATATACCGAGAAAAAGGATTACACCAATGCCGAAGCGGTTTTGCAAAGTATTATTGAGAATGCGAATAAACCCGAATACATTGATTTGGCAAAACAAAAATTGCAGGAGATACGAGATAAGCAAACTGCCCGGATGCAGGAGCAGAAACCGTCCGGCGATATGCAAATTCAGTTTCAGAATAAGGGAAATGATGTTTTATTGGAACAACCTAAAATTAAACGCGATACTTTAAAAACAAATACGGTACAACCTAAATGAGAATTTCATTGGTAAAATATTTTATTGGCGCGATGATGATCTCTTTACCTTTTGCTGGGTTTTCACAGGGCATTGGAGATGTAACGGTTATCAGTGATGCAAATTACGACCCTGTTATTAAAGAAGCAGCAAAGCAAACTGATCGCCCCGAAATTACTGACACCGTTAAAAAAATCAGCAAGGTAACTTATACCAGCCCGGCAAAACAATTTGCAACAAACTATAAAGTCTCTCCGATTGAGCCTGCAAAAATGGTGAATGAGCCTTTATCCAAATTATACCAAATGCTTGTCAAAGCAGGTGTGGGTATTATATATCCAACACCTTATGCCGAGGTGTTTTATAACAACCTGCGTTCAAAAGACATCGCATGGGGAATACGCTACAAACACCTTTCCTCATTCGCCAAGTTTGATACCATGGGCCATATCGATTTCAGCGATAATGAAGCAAGTATTTATGCGAAGAAATTTTTCAGAAAACATACTTTAAGCGGAGATTTTAATTATAACCGCAATGTGGTGCATTATTACGGTTTTTCCGATAAGCAATTCCCAAATATAAATGCAAACGATTACAAACAGGTATTTCAATTGTTTGAGGCAAAGGGAAGACTACAGAGCCATTATGCGGATACGAGCAAAGACATTAATCACGACATACATTTAAACTATTACAACTTCGGTGATATTAGCCGCACCTTTGAGAACAATGTTTTTGCGGATGGCTTGATGAAAGCACGTGCAGGGGATACTAAAATAAACGCGTTGGCATCGGTGGATTTTTATAATGTTACAAGTGCGCATGATACTATTAATAATGTTATAGGACGTTTCAATGCCTTTTTTGAAGAAGGAAAAGGATCAAAATGGAAACTCGATGCCGGTATCGGTACTGCAATCGATTATTCTGATTTAAAAGGAACAAAATATTATTTCTACCCGCGTTTTAATGTGTATTATAACATTTACCAAAACCTGGTTATTCCGTATGCAGGTGTAAGCGGCGGGCTTGATAAAAACAGTTTCCGCTCAATGGCAACTGCAAATCCTTTTGTGCTTAGTGAGCTGCAATACAAAAATACCAATAACAAGTATAATTTATACGGTGGTTTACGTGGAGCTCTTAGTTCAAATACTTCGTATGATATAAAAGCTTTGTACGGCCGTTATGAAAACATGGCGTACTTCCTTGCGGATTATAATACGTATCCGGAAAACAAATTGGCTAATAAATATAAAGTAGTTTATATGAATACAAATTACCTGAACATCAGCGGGCAGATAAAGTATCACCTGAAAGAAAAAATAAATATCAGCGCAAAAGGAAATTTTTACAGTTATAAATTAGACAGCAGTGGTGTTTACCCGTGGCATAAACCAAATTTTGATATTACCTTCTCGGGTAATTATAATTTAAAGAGCAAGATTATTATTAAGGCAGATATATATGTAATCGGGAAACAATGGGCTCTGCAAAAAGATATCGTAAACAGCGCCGCGGTTTATACGCCAAAACAATTAAATGGTGTTACCGATATGAATATTGGTATCGAATACCGTTATACAAAACTGCTTTCTGCTTTTGTCAATTTTAATAATATAGGAAGTTTCCGCTACTATCGTTGGGATAAATACCCCACACAAAAGTTTAACGCCATGATTGGGCTTACTTTTGTGCCGTTTTAAAATTATTAAGCGGCCTTTGGTATGTACTCTTTGATGAGATTCAGGTCTTTTTTTAGTTTTTCAAACTTTATTTTTTAATGATGATCTCATTAATGAACCAAAAGTTCAATTTTACGACCTAAGCCAAACTCTAAAAGCCTGTAAAGGGTAGATAGCTGAATATCAGATTTTCCATTTTCAATTCTTGAAATAAAACTTTTCTTTGCACCTATTTTGTCGGCAAGTTCTTCTTGTGTCATATGGGCTAAATGCCTTTCTTCTTTTATTACTTCACCAATTAAAAAAGCTTTTGCTTTTATTTCAAATTCTGTTCTTTTAGCAGAACCCCTTTTCCCATATTGTTTTTCGAGATGCTTATCGAAGGAAGTAAGGTTTTTATTCTTTTTCATAATTTATTTATTTTGACTAAAGTATTCATTCATTAGTTTTAGAGCCTGTTCTATTTCCTGCTTCGGAGTTTTATCACTTTTCTTTTGAAATCCATTAAATAAAATAACTACCTTTCCTTTATCAAAACAGCAAAATATCCTAAAAACATTACTTCCAGACTCAATTCTTATTTCATAAAGCCCTTTAGTTCCTTCCATGTGTTTCAGGAACTTTTGTGGCACTCTATCGGCATGAGTTAATACAAAAAGAACATAATCTACCTTTTCTTTAACCTTTGGTTTTTGAGCCTCAAAAAATTGACTGAAGTAGTGTTTGTAAAAAACCAGTTCTCTTACCTGCTACGTATTTCTTAATGCGAAGTTAACTTAAAATGGAACAAAAAACAAACTTTTTATAAAGTTTTTAATAATGACGTGCAAATTAAACTTTTACCGCCCAACGTAATTTTGCCGAACGTGCACGTGGATTAGAATAAATTTCCTGTGCCGTTGGCCTGATTGGGCCGGCCGCCACTTCGTTGTAAATTCCTTCGCGAAAAAAACTTTGAAAAGATTTTTTAACGCGACGATCTTCTCCTGAATGAAAAGAAAGTATAGCCACTCGTCCCCCCGCAGCAAGAGCATCCGGCAGTTTGTAAAGAAAATTATCAAGGGTATCGAATTCATCATTCACTTCAATCCGTAAAGCCTGAAAACAACGTTGACAGGATTTTTTAATCTCTTCCTTACGCGTATTTTCCGGAATAAATTTCAGCGTTTCTTTAATGATGTTTTGTAAAGAGGTGGTTGTTTCAATAGCTGTTCCTTTTTTGATGGCGGATATAATCGCTTTTGCTATAGATTCTGAATATAGTTCATCTGCATTTACAGTGAGTATATCTTCCAGCTCATCCTGCGAAAGAGTTTTTAAAAGAGCTGCTGCCGATTTTCCACTATTGGGATTAAGCCTTAAATCTAAAGGCCCTTCAACTTTTGACGAAAACCCTCTTTCGGGATTATCTATTTGCATAGAAGAAACACCTAAATCAGCCAATACAAAATTCAGCGGACCTGTTTCTTCAACAAGCTGATCAATGGCGGAAAAATTTCTTTTTTTAATAGTTAAAATTTCCGGCCCGTAACCCAAAGAGGTTAAACGTTCTTTAGTCTTAGGTAATTCAATAGGATCTACATCAATGGCGTATAAATGTCCGCCGGGTCTTAAATATTTCAACATCTCTAAACTATGCCCGCCGTAACCAAGAGTGGCGTCGAGTCCTGTTTGACCCGGGGCCACTTTCAGGAATTCCATTATTTCTTTCACGCAAATAGAGCGATGAGTGCCTGCGGGAGTGCGGCCCTGTTGTATTAATTTTTCAATATTCCCCGCATACTGCTCCGGGTTCAGTTCTTTGTATTTTTCTTTAAAGGATTTCGGGTGCGTGCCTTTATATCGAATACGCCGTGGTTTTTTTGGTTCCTGGTCGTCCATATTATCATTTATCAACGGACGATAACTAATTTTTTATTTGCATAACCGTTAGCTGTTTTAATGGTTACGGTATAAACGCCTTCAGTTAAAATTGTTGCGTCAATAGTTGTTTTTTCGTTTACGCTTTTGCTTAACATAAGCCTCCCGTTTACATCAAATATTTCTAAAGTTTGTGTATCTGTTGCCGTAGTCTCAATTATAAATTGTCCGTTCGTAGGATTAGGATAAATCATAAAAGCATTTTGTAAATTATTTTGCTTAATGTTTGTAGTTGCACATATCCAATTAGTAAACATTGCCATGTTTCCATTGTAAACATCAAGGTCGGTGCTGCTTCCCGGAATTCCCGGTACGGTGGCTGTCCAATCGTATTGATTAAAAGTCCACGTTGGCCATACGCCGATATTAGGTGGTGGAGTAGTGGAGCTTCCACTCACATAATCTACCCAAAGCGGATAAGGAATTAAAGAATTATTTACATACGCCGCAGTGGAAGGATTGCAATACAAAACGGGTTTAATGCCTGTAGCACTCTCAACTGTTGTCATCCAATTCTGAATCCATGCAGTTAGTTGTGCGCTTGTGAAATTGGTTTGTAAATAACTTCCTTCCAAATCAAGTGCGGGAGGCATCTGGCAGGAAATAATATAAGGTTGTGCCACACTTAAAAAATAATTTGCTTCATTAATAGCGCCTGCATTAGTTGGATTAAGATCAGCTCGGGCAAAATGATAAGCGCCCATTTTTACTCCCGCATTTACTCCGTTAACGGCGTAATTTAAATATTGACCATCGGTATAACCAATTCCTTCTGTTGCTTTGGCATAAGCAAAAGTGTATCCCGCGTTTTTAACCTGTGTCCAGTTAATTGTTCCTTGTCCGCTGTAAACATCCACACCAAGTATCTGCACAAGTGGTGTTCCGCTGGTATCTCTCCAAACTAATTTTGAATATGGAGAACCTGTATTGGTTGTGCAACCCGAAACTGTTGTAAGTAATCTTACGGTTCCGGTAAATGTGGCGGTCCAACGAATATAGGGAGCAGTAGTACAATTTGTCCTACCGCAATTATCCTGGTAACAAAGTTTAGTGCCGTTAGAGTTATTAAATAAAGTAAGTTCGGCATCCCAACTTTGGCTTCCTCCATAATCGCTGCAATAAGTCCACTCGTAAGTATCTCCGTTTGTTACCTTAAACAAAGTGTAGTTTCCCGCGTTCATATAGGTACTTACGGTTGACCATGACGAGTTTGTAGTAGTAAAAGTAGCAACAGGGTATTGCCCGGTTGCGTTGGTGTCCGCAAGATTACATCCGCCCGTGCCGCAGGTTTGCGCATTTAGTTGTGCGATGCAAATAATTAAAAGAAGAAGTAAAAGTTTTTTCATGTTGACAAAATATTTTTCGAATATAGGTTTGATATTGAACTTTAAAGGTACAATTTTTATAATATATTACCTTTGAAATTTGTGCCCGGTTATAGATAGTCACCCAGACTGAATAGTTGTACAATCTAATCTATCGGGAATAAAAACAGAGGAAATAAATTCTAATTGCATTTTGCCCCCGGAAGGGAAAATTACCAACCCAAAATCCAGGCGAACATAAGTGGTGCCACAATGGTAGCATCACTCTCTACAATAAATTTTGGTGTATGTATGTCAAGTTTACCCCAGGTAATTTTTTCGTTCGGCACAGCGCCGCTGTAAGAACCGTAAGAAGTGGTACTGTCTGAAATCTGGCAGAAGTAACTCCAGAAAGGAACATCATGCCACTCTAAATCCTGATACATCATTGGCACAACGCATATAGGGAAATCACCAGCAATGCCGCCGCCAATCTGGAAAAAGCCAACGCCTTTACCTTCCGAATTTTTACGATACCAGTCGGCTAACCAAACCATATATTCAATTCCGTTTTTTACGGTG
>DATMMV010000103.1:0-14838 GCA_035569635.1 Bacteroidia bacterium
GAAAATGTAGCTTTAAAAAATGCTGCCTGCTTTTTGCAACCGGTTTATGCGTTATGTTTGCGAGGCGGTTCACTTCGATTTTAACCAGGTTACCATTGTCATTAGAGCCGAAAGAAGGGTGTATTCCCGTTTCCGCGTAATCGGCTAATTGTTTTATAAGCGACTGAAAAGGAAAATTATTGGCTGAAATATTTTTATCGTTTACGCCGTAATTCCCTAACAAAAAGAAATAAATCATTTTTAATTTAAATTCTTCCTGCACACTTAACAATAGCTCATAAGTGTCATACGGATCATGCATACGGCCTGCAAGTGTAAGTGTCCGTTCCTTAAAATCGGTAAAGTCCAGATGTAAAAGTGACCTCAGGTAAGCACCTCCCGTACGCATAAAGCCTTTGTGTTTAAAAGCCCAGGCATTATCAATATCCACAGTAGAAATATATTGGTAGGAATTTTCTTTATGCTTTAGTCCGGGGCTTTTCGAAAGAATTATTTTTTTCAATTCTTCTGCCCACAAATTAATTACCGGTAAATGCAAAAATTTATTCTGAAAAGCGATACTGCTATCGGCTTCAAAACGGTTATAGCTATCTGCAATATGTGGAAGGTATTCTTCGTAACGACTAAGCAGAAAAAAAGAAGCGGAGAAAATATCGAAAGGAATTAAAGGATTGGTATTTTTAAAAAGAACAGGTATTTCATTCCATTTTGAGAGAGAAATATTCTGAGGTTTAATCCCTTTTTCGAAAAGTAATCCGTTAGGAATTACATGGAGTTCTTCTGCCAACGGAGTTTCATAATAGCTCAGTTTGGGACCGTTATGCGAAACAAATTCGCCGCTGCTGTTCGTGTAAACAAGTTCAAAGCCACATAAATCACCCAATACAAAATCGGCAATGTACTTAAAGCGTGGAGAAATTTTATGCGTGTAAACCAATAACATTATGAAAAATGTTTTACTATTTCGTTACAAATAAATTCAGAGGCATGCCCGTCGCCGAACAAATCCGGAAAATCAATAATCATTTCTTTCGAGAAATGAGTATAAGCGTCAAGAATTTTCTTTTTGTTTGCATCGGCAAGAATGGCTGCGTTATAGGCAAGTAATTCTACCCATTCTGTTTCCGGGCGAAGAATGATGCAGGGTTTCCTGAAATAAAAAGCTTCTTTTTGTACGCCGCCGCTGTCGGTCATAACCAAAGAACAATTTTTTTCAAGCAATACCATATCTAAAAATGATAAAGGCTCGCAAATAATAAATTGCTTTGAATTTGTAATTTCCTTTAATAATTTTTTATCCAGGTTTTCCGGTAAATATTTTTTTGTACGCGGGTGTAAGGGAAGTATTACGGGAATATTATTTTTCTGATGGATTTCAAACAGCGCCGAGAATAAAGCATTTAATCTTTCAGGTATGTCTGTATTACTATCGCGATGTATCGTTGCAAGAATAAAATTATTTTTTTTCAACCCGTACAGTTCCATCGCTTTTGATTTCTTCTCGGCTACTTCGGCAAAATATAGGCTGTTATCATACATCACGTCGCCGCAATGATAAATCTTAGGATTGTCGGCATTATAAGGAATTTTCGTGTCTGCTTTAAAACCTTCTTTTACAAGATTATCAAATCCTGCTTTAGTGGGAGAAAATAAGAGTGTTGATGCCTGGTCACAGGCAATACGGTTTATTTCTTCAGGCATTTGCTTATTAAAAGAACGAAGCCCTGCTTCAATATGAATTACAGGAACATTCATTTTTGAGCCAACGATTGCACCTGCCAGAGTAGAATTTGTATCTCCATACAACACCAGTGCATTTGGTTTTTCTTTTTTCAGTATCTCTTCAATGCCCTTTATCATGGCCGCGGTTTGAATCGCGTGAGAACCACTGCCAACGTTTAAATTATAAGCAGGTTGAGGAATTCCTAACTCAGTAAAAAAAACAGCGCTCATGTTTTCATCATAATGCTGACCGGTATGCACAATCACTTCCTTTATTTTATCTGCAAAATTATTTTTTATAGCTCTGCTGATCGCCGCTGCTTTAATAATCTGAGGCCTTGCCCCTGTTATGGTAACAATTTTTATCACTAGCTAAGCCCGTTGTATTTACGTACAAACCATTCGATACTTAAAAATAGCAGTAGAACAAAAAATACTATTTTCAAATTTATAAAATCATTCACTTGTTTTTGTTCGTGGACAAGTGTTTTAATATTTTCATTATCCAATAATTTCTTTTGCAAATCATTCATTTGTTTCGGATAAAATAATTGTCCGCCCGTTTTTTTGCTGATGTTATACAACAAGGCGTGATCTGCGACCAATCCTGTATACTCAGCCAAAAGTGGTTTTACTGTGAACTCGCCTTTTTGTTCAAACACCTGGTTATTTATCTTTACCTGCGCGCGATAGATATAATTTCCGGGAGGAAAATTATTTGTATTTAAATGATACCCTTTATTTGTTTTGGAAAACGTATAAGTGAATTGCTTTTTCGCCTGATCAGTAATAATCATACTGACATCCGGCTCGGTAATTAATTCGTAACTAGGATTAAAAACTTCCGCGTCAAATTCAACCGCTTCGTTTTCGTTTATGATTTTCCGGGTATAAACTTTAAAGAAACTTTTATCAGCTTTTACAGAAAGGTATTGGACAGTTTTCTGAATCAACTCATCAAAAACAATTGTGTTCTCGTGATCGGCAAAATCGCGTAACCTCCAGCGCCACAATCCCTCTCCGCAAAACAAGGCCGACTTCTGTCCTGCTTCATCCGCAAAAATAAGAATGGGGTTTTCGGTTTGCACCTGCCCTATTTGCTGATTAATTAAAGCAGAAGAACCGTTGGTGGCTTTGTACGTTGCTAGCTGACAACTAACCGCCGGAAATTCTTTCATGTAATTTTTAAGTTCATTGCTAATACCGAATAACGCAAAACCGGGATTTAAAACAGGGTCTGCATCGTTATTACGGGAAGAGATTCCGCTCAGGTGCAAAGCGGGAAACGCCCAAAACTCATTTCGCGAAAATTGCCACACCGAAGTTTTATGCGTTGATATTTCGGAAAATAATTTTTTGGTAATTGGATTTTTTAATTCAATTTGGTGAAGGATAACAAGACTGTAAGGTTTAAAAGAAGCAGTATAATTTTCAGCCATTTTAACTTCCACTTCGTAACTTTGATTTGTTTCGATAGCTTGCTTAAGCGCATTGATATCGGGATGCGGGGCATTGGCGAGGATTAAAATTTTCTCGCGTTTATCAATTACGTCAACCACAAAAGCCATACTATTATTACTTTTATTTAATTCTCCTTCAGAAATTGAAACAACAGCTTCGTAACGTTGAAGGCCCGGTTTATCAGCAGTAAGTAAAAAATTTAAAACCGCACTATGATTGGAAGATGTGTATTTGATATTTTGCTCAAAAAGTTTTTTTCCGCTTTGCATAATACTTACCACGGCATCTTTCCCTTGTAAATCCGTTGCCTGCACCTGCGCTTCCACAGGGAATTGGTTGCCGATATAAGCCGTTTGGTTATGCGATACTTTTTTTACGAGTGCGTCTTTTTGTAACAAAGTATCGCCCAATGCAATTGTATAAACAGGAAAATTATTTTTTTCTGCTTCGTATAAAGGATTATTGCCTGTATTGTAAAGTCCGTCTGTTGCCAAAACAACAGCTCCCAGGTTCTTTCCTTCATAATTGCTTCGTATATCGGCCAGCGCAGCGGATATATTAGTTTCCTTGCCTGAATAATTCAACGAGGAATCTTCCTGAATATCGCCGGCAAATTTAAAAAAACGTATTTCATATTTTTCAGTAAGTTGCTCTGCTAATTTTTTTAATTGCGCGGTAAATTCTTTTTTATAAAAAAGAGAGTCCTTATTTTTTGCAATGGAAGCGGAATTATCAGCAGCAATAATAATAATCGGCTTTTCGGTGTAGGAAGATGTGCTTTTGATTAACGGATTAAGTAAAAAGAAACATAAAAAGGAAATTAGTAAAAAGCGAATAACGAATAGTGAATAGTGAATTGCTTTACTTAAATCCGGGTTTCTTTTACGATAAAGAAAAAATGAAAAAACCAGTCCTGCCAGCAGACAAAATATAATATACCATAAAGGATACTCAGTTATTATGCTCACAGAAAATATTTCTTTTCTTAAAGTGTTTTTATGTCACTTTAAACTTTTAAATCCTATTTTAAATTTTTATGTCAGCATGCCTCCACATACATTTAAGCATTGGCCGGTAATGTATTTACTCATGTCACTTGCCAGGAACAAAGTAGCGTTTGCAACATCATCAACCGTTCCCCCACGCTTTAACGGAATTCCGTCCCTCCAACCCTGCACTACTTTCTCATCCAATACAGCAGTCATTTCCGTTTCAATAAAGCCGGGAGCGATTGCATTACTGCGAATATTGCGTGAGCCCAACTCAAGGGCAATTGATTTTGTAAAACCAATAATTCCCGCTTTAGAAGCAGCATAATTACTTTGTCCTGCGTTACCTTTTACTCCAACAACCGAGCTCATATTAATAATAGAACCGCTCTTTGCTTTAAGCATGGGTTTTATAACTGCTTTGGTAAGGTTGAATACCGATTTAAGATTCGCATTTATGACTTCATCCCATTGTTGCTCGCTCATACGCATAAGCAGTGTATCACGGGTAATTCCGGCATTATTTACTAATACATCCACAGTTCCGAACTCAGCAACCACAGCGTTTACCAATTCCTCGGCGGCTTTGTGGTCGGCTGCATCGCTTTTATATCCTTTGGTTTTTATTCCGTGAGAGGCAAGTTCTGCTTCGAGGGCTTTGGCTTTCTCTTCCGAGCTTAAATAGGTAAAAGCGACATTTGCTCCTTCTTTGGCAAAAGCAAGGGCTATTCCGTGTCCGATTCCGCGGGATGCGCCCGTAATAATGGCTGTTTTTCCTTGTAATAGCTTCATAATTTCTGTTTGTCAAATATAGATATTTAGGGCGAACGAAAAACTCCCCGATTTATTCTAAATTTGCACTAATTATGAGCAAACCCTCTATACCCAAAGGTACCCGCGATTTCTCTGCTGCCGAGATGGCTAAGCGCAATTATATACTGGATATCATTAAAAAGTATTTCCGTTTATATGGCTTTGAGCAAATAGAAACGCCCGCTATGGAAAATTTGAGTACGCTGACGGGTAAGTATGGTGAGGAAGGCGACCAATTATTGTTTAAAATACTGAATTCGCGCATACATGAGAGTAAGGAAAAAGATAAATTACAGGAAGAATTTACAAAAAGTCTTGAAGGAGCGCGTAATACACCCGTTTTAACTGAAAGGGCTTTGCGTTACGATCTGACCGTTCCATTTGCACGTTATGTAGTACAACACCAACACGAAATTACTTTTCCTTTCAAGCGTTTTCAGATACAACCGGTTTGGAGAGCAGATAAACCCCAAAAAGGCCGCTACCGCGAATTTTACCAATGCGACGCGGATATGATTGGAAGTAATTCTTTGGTGAATGAAATTGAGTTGATCCAATTAATGGACGATATTTATACAGAGTTAAATATTCCTGTCACTATAAAAATTAATAACAGAAAGATATTAAGCGGGATTGCTGAAGTAATAGGTGAAAAGGAAAAGATTGTAGATATAACTGTTGCGATAGACAAATTAGATAAAATCGGAATTAACGGAGTAAATAAAGAGCTTGCAGAAAACGGAATAAGCTCATCCTCCATTGAAAAAATTCAGCCTTTATTGTCATTTAAAGGAAATGATTCAGAAAAATTGAGTTTCTTGAAGCAACTTTTAGCTTCTTCCGAAATTGGATTAAAAGGAATTTCCGAATTGGAATATGTTTTAAAAGAAAAACCTCGAAATGAAAACTCTAAAGTAGAATTAGATATTACTTTAGCCCGCGGATTAAACTACTACACGGGCGCTATCTTCGAAGTAAAAGCGGCGGCAGGAGATTTCACTCCAAGCATCACCGGCGGTGGCCGCTACGATGACCTTACCGGAATTTTTGGTTTACCAAATGTAAGCGGTGTTGGTATTTCATTCGGTGTTGACCGCATTTATGATGTGATGGAAGAATTAAATTTACTCCCTACCGAAAAATTAAATCAGCAACATACTCAATTACTTTTAATGCACATGGGAGAAGCCGAACAGCAACACGGCTTGCAAATGCTTACTGCATTAAGAAAAGCCGGCATCCGTACCGAGTTATATCCCGATGTAACCAAAAAATTAAACAAGCAGTTTGATTACGCAACTAAAAAAGATATTCCTTACGCGATAGTTATTGGCTCCAATGAAGTTTCTTCTAAAAAGTATACACTTAAGACCAAGGTTGCCAAGTTTGAGGATTTGAGCCTGGACGGGATTATAGAACAAATAAAAAAAGGAGGTTAAATACCTCCTTTCTTTTTTTAATTCTCTGTTCTCTTTTGCGTATCTGCGCGAAATATTACTGAGTAATTTTCAATTCCTTAATCAGGTTAGTAGCACCCCCTAATTTATCAATAACAAAAAGTACATAACGCACATCCACGCAAATGGTGCGGTTAAGGTCTTTGTCGAAAGCAATTTTGTGGCTTAACGCTTCATAGTTTCCGTCAAATGCCAAACCGATTAATTCCCCTTTTGCATTAATCACCGGTGAACCCGAGTTACCACCTGTAATATCATTTGTTGTAATGAAAGAAACAATTAAATCATTGTGTGTTTTATCAAGGTACTGTCCGTAGTCTTTTTTCTTCGCAAGGTCAACTAATTTTGTCGGCAGGTCAAACTCATAATCGCCGGGCTTGTATTTTTGCATTACGCCGCTCATGGTACAAACGCTGCTGTAAAAAATACCATCACGAGGCTGATATGATTTCACATCGCCATAGCTGACACGCATTGTAAAGTTCGCATCCGGGTACATTTTTTTGGTACCGTTCATTTCCATCACACCTTTTAAATAAGTTTTACCCAGCCAGGCATTTTGTATTTGAAAATCGGTGAAGGCTTTTGAAAAATTGGTTGTGAAATAAGAATTAAATGCATTGGCAACAAAATAAGCAGGGTCGTTATGCAATGTTGCGGTATCCGGCTTAGCAATAAACGCGTTCCACTCGTCATTATTAAGAATAAATGTATTTGTAAACACATCGTTCGAGAAAGAAGTGAAGGTATGTATGTTATTCAGATCGCCGTATTTTTTATTTACCCAGTTATAAAACCCGGTGGGGATTTGTTCTTTAGAAATATCGTTGTAAAACATATTGGTAACCGTTGCCAGAATATTTTTATCAGAAGCAATGTTTTCATCCTTCATAAAAGCATCATGAGATTTTTTAAGCGCTTCGATGGCTTTCGAAATATCTTCCTGTTTCACTTCTTTCGCGCTCAGTGCTTTATCAAGAGCGGCCATACTTGCAGCAAACCTTTCTAAAGGAGAGCCCATGATTCCTTCAATTAAATACACTCGCCATTTTGCAAAAGGAGCCCAGGCTTCATACGCTTTACGGTAATCCTGAAAAACATTTTCATATTCAGTTTTTCCTTTGGCCCAATTTAAAAAATCGCCTTCGGCTTTTTGTTTTTGTCCGTAAACGTCGTATTTGATCAACTGTTTGCTTTCTCCGTCAAAAAATTTCCAGTAGTTGGCAATTTGAGCGTAAGATGAGGCCAATTGTAATTTAATGGATTTGTCTTTCAGCATTTGCTCCATCATTAATTTTAAACGTGCATCGCGCAGGTTTACTAAAGAAGGATTCTCAACTTCCGTTTTCAATTTTACGCCAAAAGAAGTTTCGTAACGGTTCGTTCCGCCCGGGTAGCCGTAAATCATGGTAAAATCTCCATCTTTTACTCCTTTAATTGAAACAGGAAGAAAATGTTTGGGTTTAAAAGGAATATTATCCGCCGCATAATCAGCAGCCTTGCCATCTTTACTCGTGTAAACACGAAAAACCGAAAAATCTCCTGTGTGGCGTGGCCATTCCCAATTGTCTGTATCACCACCGAATTTACCAATGCTTTCAGGTGGCGCTCCTACCAAACGAACATCTTTAAAACGCTCGTAAACAAAAAGTAAAAACTGATTGCCTTTAAAGAAAGAAGAAACGCGGCCCTCGTAAGTAGTGCCTTCAGTTGCTTTTTTGCCGATTTCGGCCATTATATCCTGTATTTTTTTTACGAAATCCTGTGGCGATAATCCTTTAGCTGCTTCGTTAACTTTATCTGTAACATCGTCAATACGTACTAAAAATTGAACAGTTACTCCCTGGCTGGGAATTTCCTGATCTTTTGATTTTGCCCAGAAACCGTCCTGCAAATAATTGTGTTCAACCGAGCTCGCTTTCGCAATGGCATCGTACCCACAATGGTGATTGGTAAAAATCAAACCTTCATTACTTACAATCTCGCCGGTACAACCTCTGTCAAAAATAATAATAGCGTCTTTAATGCTTGGTTTATTGATGTCATACAATTGCTCTTTGGTTAATTTAAGTCCTTTTTTAACCATATCATCATAAACCTGTTGGCCTAATAACATGGGCAGCCACATGCCTTCATCGGCTTTTACGGCTACATTAAATAAAAAAGAGATGATAAGCGCTAAGGTAATTTTTCTTTTCATATGCATTTGGTTGTAGGGTGCAAAATTAACAAAAGAGCGCTTATGAAAAAGTGCATTTTCAGTAAATCCGACCAAGTACAGAAAAAAGGCGTTAAATTATTAAAGGCCCTTACTTTCTGTACCCCTTTTAGGGGGAGTTATTTGTATATTTGACAATGAAAAAAAGCGGGTATTGTAATGTTTTCGGTTTTGGCTTTTTGTTGTTCCAATTCTTCATCCATTCGCAAATCAAATCACAAACATCTACCATTACGCTCTGGAAAGACAGCGCTATGGGAGCTATATGGAATAACGCGAGCTCTACCGTTGCATACAATAAGCCCGATGCAAAAGGTAATTATAAAATTTACCTTTCCGATTCATCAGGAAATAATGAAAAGCCTTTGACTTATACCGGCTGGAAAAATGACCGCCATCAATGGGCGGAAGAATGGTATCCGGATGGAAAATATCTTTTTTGTTATGTGGAGAAAGCTGAGTACGCTCCGGAAAAAGGACATAAACGTAAGCCCGTTGACGCTGTTCCGGGTTACGGAGCTTATACCGATCTATGGTTGGTTACGCGTGATGGAAAGCAAGCCTGGCAATTAACTGATTTACCGAATAATTATACCGGCGCCATAATTCACAGTGCAATTTCAGATGACGGAACTCTTTTTGCGTGGAGCGAACGTATTAAAGCTCCAAAATTTTTAAACCTGAATCAGGCAGCAGGTTCTTATGTTTTCAGAGTTGCAGATTTTACGTTTGATTCTGTTCCGCATTTTAAAAATATAAGAACCTTTCAGCCGGGCGGCGTTTTAGCAGCGAATGAATTGGACGGAATTTCTAAGGACAAGACAACCCTCTCTTTTTACAGCACCTTTGAAACAAAAAATCTTTTTGCCACGCCTATATACACGTTAAATATGATTACCGGAAAAATTACGCGTTTAACTACCGAAAGTTTTGCGCAAGCCGCTACATATACCCCGGATGGAACGAAATTAGTTTATATGACTGGCGCTGAATGCGCTATTTTTCCTTTTGAAATTCAGGGTGCCGATTGGTGGATTATGAATACCGACGGCAGTGATAAAAAACGTTTGAGTTTTATGAATGTAAAAAAACACGCACAATCTGTAGGGCATTACCGGTTAGCCGGCTGTGTTTCATTTATGAGCAATAATTGTTTTTTAGGTGGCGTGATGATAAAACCTTTGGGACTTGTGGGATATACTGTCAAAGTTACTTTTGATACGAGCAAAAAATAATCTTTTTTATTATTCAAGCGTTTCGACTCCGCTCAACGTGACAACATTTATCTATCTCAAAAATTATGTCAGGCGAAGGGTCAAAATGTCGAAGTGTCCTGTACAAAGATATGTTAAAAATTGTCCGACTAAAGGCCATTTTTTGACAGATAGCCGTCAACTTGACGACTAAATTTCATCTTGCTACTTAATGGCTCAACTTTTAGTATGATTATTCCCACTTGTTGGAGCAAAAACTGAAACAGGGGTAAGTTTTAATTTTCCCCACATTTTCAGGCTATCTCAAAGGTTTTGAGCGTCAGGTTACAAATAAAAAACCGCTTCATATTCTTGAAGCGGTTTTTATTTTTTTATCGAACGCTTAATTCTGCTTTACCATTTTCTTTGTGTCCATGATCTTGCCGTCCACGATCAGGGTATAGCTGTAAACGCCATTAGTGAGGTCGTTGGCATAAACATTAAGTTGACCTTTTCCTTTAGTTACATCAACTGATTTTATTAACCTGCCGTTATTATCATAGAAAAGTATCTGCGCGGAACTATATTTTGTCGGAACATTATAAGTAATTGTTGTCTGTTCTGCATATGGATTGGGATTATTTTGATTAAGAACAACGATGTCCATATCGCTGAGTTCAATGTTTTGCATGGCTATTGTCCTACTACCTTGACCACTATTGTTGCCCTGTAAGCTCTGGGAACAGCAATTGGCAAGTTGATTCAGTTGGTTTTGTAAGGATTGATTGGTAGAATCGAGTTGCTTAACAGCCTGCCATAAAACGGAAACCATTTTATTGTATTCAAGGCTATAAAACCCGTTGGCATCGGTTGAAATTACTTGAGGAATAACGCTATCTACGTTTTGAGCGATAAATCCCACTTGTTGTCTGGACGAAAAATTATTGTCAGGATAATTAAGTGTATCAAAATTAAAGTAAACTCCATTTACTTTTCTAACCTTTGCTAAAGCATTTCCTATAACCTGAACATTTTTTTTGAAGCGAGAATCAGAGGGGTATGTGGTGCCATTAGCCCAAATATTGCCGCCTACTTCTAAGAGAGAACCGGGGGTACCTACAGGGAGTTGAATCGTATTTATACCTATTGCAACTCCGCCACCACCTTTTGGGACAATAATGCCATATGGCCAAGCTGTTCCTCCGCTACCTGTTCCCTCGAACCAACCTCCTGTTGAAAATCCACCATTAGAAGCAACACCCTTTACACCAATTGAGGGAGTAGCTTTAGAAGTTCCTGCATCTGTGTTTTTAGCATTAACCCCAATGGTATTAGGAACTCCGCTTGATTGTAGCACATCAACTTTAGCAACAAGCGGATTGCCACAAATAATCCCCACTCCAAGCATATCATTTGTTGCATTTTGGCCACTGTAATAAAAATTGAATCCGTTGAAATCAATACCAGCATTACCAGTTAATAAAGTGGGACTTGGGCAGTAACCAAAGCCATTACCCGCAGCACTGCTGCCTGTCGACAAAATAACATCCCCGTTTGCATTTACTGTTAAAAAAGCAGGCGGAGAAAAAGGATTAGTAAGCAGTGGGGTAGAAGCGGTAGTTAAATCTGTAAAGCGCAATCCGCTGGCTCCAGTAGTTCCAGCAATACTGCCTGGAACAAGAGGGTCGTTTACAGTAGCGCTTGTAAGTTGAGAATTTATTTCAACTGTATTACCTGGTATGAGTTTGTGAAAGCCAAAAAATCTTTCCTGTGCAATCTGAGTAGCTGTATTAGTTTGGGTATAATCTTTTGTTTCAACAAATAAATCTCCTTTATTTGTACATTGAAATTCGCTATTAATAGCCGTAGTTGAATTTACAAGATTAGCATCGTAAGTATAAGTCAAGCGTAACTGGGGAATGCCTGCGGCAACAAGGTGTGTACCCGTTAAAGGATCAGCATCTAATATCTCCACTCTCCGAGTCGGTTCAACAAAGGGGCCTATGTTAAAAAAGTTTCCGACGCCAAAGGTTCCGCTTGATGTCCCGTTATTATGTCCTGGGTCAAAGCGAGCCACTTCCATTCCATCATTGCTACTGGGTAATGGATTAGAATTTCCGCCACCACCACTGATAGGATAACTGGTAAAATTTATACTTAAAAAATCTGAACCGCCTGTGCCATAGTTATCATCACTCCAGTTTATTATGGCATAGCTTGCGTTGGCATTTGGTCCTTGATTTTTCAATCCCACATACATTCCATCTGTGTTCTCAGTGCAAAGTGTCCCTGTGTTAAACCAATTACGTATGCCCAGGCCAAAAACATATCCCCCTCCTGTTGTATTGTTTGGCCCACTTATATGTAAATGTGCTTGTGGTGCATATGAAAATAATCCGGAACCAGAATTATTTAAACCAAATGACGGTCTGAATATGCGCCCCATGCCAACCCAGTGACCGCCATCCTGTAAGCCATATAATTTACTATTATCATTATCTATCATAATATCTTGTGCAGGGCTATTAAATAATCCTGCCACGCTCGGAGCGTCAGCAATAAGGCGAATGACACCGTTTTGCATTGTTTGCAAATTGGTATGATTGCCAGTAGCAGGAACGATCACATTAAAAATTTCGTTAACGGTTGTGGGAGCTGTCCCGGTAAAAAGCTGCCATTTATTATCAAGAGCAACAGGCCCATCACTTCTAAAAACGTTACCCAAAGTCGCTGCGTTGACTGCATTAGCTCCTATTGTATTTATGTGTACCTGGCTGGCAGCAGTAAAGGCCGCTGAATTACCAATACCTATAAAGCCATTGTTATTAAACGCATTAAAACGAAGGCGTTCAAAGAAATTATTAGCGCTGCCGTTATTCGTATTTATCGTAATTTGTTGAGTAGGTTCCCAGTTAATAATGGAAGCAAAACCAACGGAGCTTATTCCCATTTCCAATCCATCTGTGGCACTTGTCCCTGTTATTGGAGCTGTGAAACGCAGAAAAGGTGAGCCGCCAATAGCGGGAACTTCATGTAAATGTAATCGAGCCGTGGGAACAAAACCGTTGGGTAGTGCATCTCCCATAGCAATCCTACCACCACCTGGAGTGCCAGGGCCATTGGCGATAATCATTCGATTAAAAGTGTTGGTTTTAAAATTAATGGTTTGGGCAGCCGCACCGCCGCGATGTTCAAGGTCAAAAGAAAATGGTGTAAGTCCATTCCATCCTTCCCATTGGCCGAAAATCCCTAAGTGAGTCGGATTAGTTCCCTGAGAATAAATTTGTTGGAAGCTCAAAATTGTAACTATTGTAATTGCAATTTTTCGGTAGATTTTTTTCATAGATTTAATTTTAGGTTAATGAATTATATTTATTTTAGATAGAAAGAAGCCGTTTTTTGTTTTTATTTTAATTATAAAATTACCTGTAGGTATATTTAATACTGAGATCTGAAAGAAATAATTATTGATTAATGAACTATAAATTACCAGACCAAGATTGTTTATAAGCTGAACTTCTTCCATTAGTTCATCTACTTTAAAGTTTAATAAATCAGAAGCAGGATTGGGAAATATATTTATTAGATTATTTTCATTGCCCACCGCATTTATTCCTGTCCAAGTTACATTATATACTGAATCAGTTGTAACACATACATCATCTATAAAATAATATGCTGCATCCGCTGCCCAATGCATAGACCCTGTAGAAACGGTATCTGTGTGAGCATCATCAAAAAAATTACCTATGGCTACATATTTATAAGCGGAATCAGCTATAAATGAGCCTGAAATTTTGAGCCAATTTATTGTGTCTTTATAAATGGAATCTGTGCGTAAATTCGCAAAATTATTTATCTTGCAATGATGGCTACTATCTGAAGGGTTGGTAGAAAATCGCATCCCGATTTTATTACAGGCAATTGCATTTGAGGGCGTGTAATTAGAAAAATTAATAAAGAAGGAAAGATAATATTTTTGACCTATTAATAAGGCGTTTAATAATTTAACGCCAATATATTCTCTATAATTAGGCAACGAGTCAACCTTACTGTTTACAAACATAACCTCCCCTGTCATTCCAACCCCAGTGTGAGCATATTGAAAATCAATCCCATTATTAGGAACGCTCATACCACCGGCAGCCGCACACCCATTAAAGTAATCAGGGGAATTTCCAAAATTCTTCCAGTTTTTACATGAATCTACTTGACCAGAAGCAGTAGGACATGAAATATATTGCTCAAAACTTGGATTAGGAATGATGTTTGTTTGACCTTGTAAAAAACAAAAAGATAAAGTAAAAAGAATTGAAAATAAATATTTACACATTTTTAACATCGAAGTATTAAGGTTAAAAGACTTCTGTTCAAACAGCAATTTAACCCCGATTTATGTCAAAACCAAATCATTTTTCATTATTTTTACCTTATCTTATTACTTGATAGTGTGTTCAATTCATTGTTTTTTTAGAAATTATTGGGGTATACCGACTAAGGTAAGATCAAAATCCGAATTGCTCCTGCTCATTGCCGTCATTTCTATGTTCCCAACTGCATTTTCAAAACTAAAAAAAGGCACATAATTGTCCTCTCGAAAACACACTGTATTATTTACAGTCGGTTTATATATATCAATATAACTCCCGGGCGCGAACGTCTTACTCGCACTAATTACTCCATTGTTAGTTGTATCAGGGTATGACCATTTAAATTCAAAATACAGATCATGTATATCTCCCTTATTGACTTGGATTTGTTTAAATAAGATGCTGTGTGTATTAAACTTAATATGAGGGCAGCCTGTAGAAAATTTCAATTTAAATTGAATTAAATTGCCCAGCAGTTGAAACAAAAAATCCAAATTCGCTCGGTTTGTTTCCTTTTTTCTTTTTAAAGGAAGCGCCCCTCTTGAAAGGAGTATTTGGTTTCCTGATGCTTCTGACGGCATTCCTTCATATACAGGTGCAAAAAGTGGCTTATGG
>DATMMV010000104.1:0-5062 GCA_035569635.1 Bacteroidia bacterium
TCATGTGCAGCAGCAGCGGCAGCTTCAGCAGCAGCTTTTTCCACAGCAGCTGTAGAGTCAGCCTTAGCTTGAGCAGCAGCAGCTTCAGCAGCAGCTTTTGCAGAGTCAGCAGCAGCAACAGCAGCAACAGAGTCGGCAGTAGCTTTTGCTTTTGCTTCTAATTCAGCTTTGCTAGGACCGCAAGCTACGATAGCAAGAGCTAAAGAAGCCACGGCAACGGTTGATAGAACTTTTTTCATGGTTGTTTTTAGTTTTTAATTTGTGGGCAAAAATATGGCTTTTTATAAAAACACCAAAAAAATATTAAAAAAATATTAAAATTATACTGTTAGCTAAATAAGCCCGTTATCAACAAATAGCCGGATATAATACCCGAAATTTACGAGGAATGATACCAGAAGGGCAAATAGAGAAGCAAATTTCGCAAAAAAACAAGCATTCGGGGCTAAAAAGGCTGTTTAAAGTGTTCTTTTGGTTAATTGGATTAATTCTGTTTTTGGCACTCATACCCGTAATACTGGTATTTGTCTATGAAAAAGAAATAAAGAGCGCCATTATTACCGAAATAAACACTCATTTAAAGGCCAAAGTGTACATAAATCCCGATAATATCGACCTTACCATACTCAGAACTTTTCCAAAAGCGGCCCTGGTTTTTAAAGATGTAACGGTAATGGGAGCTTTAGAGGATGTTAAAAACGATACTCTTTTACACGCTCAAAGCATCTACCTGCTCTTCAACGCCAAAGATATCTGGAACAAAAAGTACGAAATACAGCAAATACGTGTTTTGAACGCGGATTTGAATATGCTAACGAATAAAGAGGGAGATACTAATTACGATATATGGGAAAGTGCAGCCGATAGTGTTACAAAAACCGAAAAGAACACCAGCTTTAAACTTGAAATGGTTTCTTTCAGCAATTTTAATTTTTCGTATAAAAACAGCCAGAGTAAAATTAAAACGGCGGCGGCTTTTAAAGAAGTAATTTTTTCAGGAAATTTTACCGATAAGGAATATGTTCTGGATATGAAAGCGAATGGTTATTTGGATTACATCAAATCAAACAAACGCACTTTTATTAAAAACAAAAATCTTATTGCTGAAATTTCCGCGCAGGTAAAAGATAAAACCTATACGATTACAAATGCTGAGATTGGTTTAAATAAATTATTTTTTACCGCAAACGGCTGGATCAGCAATAAGGAAACCGAAACTCCGGCCGAAATTACGTTTAAAGGAAAAAACATCGATGTGCAATCTATTCTTTCCTGGATGCCTGATGAGTTTCACAACAAAATAAAAGATTATAAAAGCGAAAGCATTTTTTACAGTGATTTAAATCTGAAAGGAAATCTGGGCGATTATAATTCGCTCGACATAAAAGCAAATTTCGGAACTTCTAAAGCGAGTGTAGCTTATACTCCAACAAAAACTACTCTTACCGACATTAGTTTTACAGGCTCATTTGTAAAAGAAAAGTTCAGCCCGGAGTTATTAAGTTTAAAAGAAATAAAAGCGCATCAGGGTAAAAATTTTGTTTCCGGCGAATTTTCACTGAGTAATTTTGCGAGCCCTTATCTGAAATTTAAAGCAGAAGGTAATTATAATCTCGCCGATTTTTTTACGTTAGTGCCAGTTGATACGATTGCCTCGGCAAAAGGGATGATTGATTTTAATGTAGAAGGAAATATTAACCTGAACGATGCCAAAGCCAGGCAAATTGCAAGCAGTAGTGCTAAAGGAAAAATAAATTTAAAAGAGATTGAACTGGTTTTTAAAAACGGACATACATTGAAAGTTCCCGGAGGAGAAATTGGTATCGATAACGAAAACCTGGAAACAAAAAATCTGGCTGTTAAACATGGAAAATCATCTATAGAGGTAAGCGGTAGGGCTACCAATTTTTTAAATTATATTTTAAAACCGGAACAACCTCTTTTAGTAGATTTAGAAGTTAAATCACCTTTTATTGATGTGGATGATTTTATTTTACCACCGGCACAATCTGAAAAAGTTGAAGCAACTGAAAATAAAAACGTATTTAATTTACGGGATAACATCAGCGCCAACTTAAAACTAGAAATTACCGATGTGGTTTTCCGAACGTTTAAATCCCGCAACCTGCAAGGTTCATTAGAAATAAAAAACAAAAAACTGCTCGCAAAAAACTTATCTTTTGAAGCATTTGGCGGGGATATTACCCTTACCGGAGTAGCCGATGCAAGTAAAAACGATAAACTTGATATTAAAGGAAGCACCAACCTTGTAGACGTAAACATTAAACAAATGTTTACACAACTCAATAATTTCGGACAAAGTGTGATTGATGCACAAAACTTAAACGGAAAAGCAACTACGCAGGTTGATTTCAGCGCCAGTTGGAACGGTCAATTGCAATGCGATTTAAAAAGTATAGAAGCCGCTGCCGATTTAAGTATTGTAAACGGAGAGTTAATCGACTATAAATTACTGGAAGTCCTTGCCGAGTATGTTCAGTTGAAAGAACTCAGGCATGTAAAGTTTTCCAACCTTCTGACGCATGTCGATATAAAAAACCAAACCGTTTATATTTCTAAAACCTCTGTAAAAAATTCAGCATTGGATATTGAAATATACGGCTCTCAGACTTTTGATTATGCAATTGATTACAGAGTTAAACTACGCCTTAGCGATTGGTTGGCCAAGCGCCCGGGTAAAAACAAACAACTGGATGAAGAATTAATGGAAACTGAAAACGACCCGGAAAACAAACGATGCGTGTTTATACATATGACAGGTACCATTGATAAGCCCGTTATTACCTACGACCGCAAAGCAATGAAACAAAAAATTAAAGAGGACCTGAAAGAAGAGAAAAAAACACTTAAGAAAATTTTAAATGAGGAATTTGGCTGGTTTAAAAAAGATACAACTATTAACAAGAAGGACGATACTAAAAAGGATCAGAAATTTAAAATAGATTTTAACCGGGAAAAAAAGGAAGAAGATAAAAAAAAGAAAAAGGAAGATGATGAAGCAGATTTTTAAACGCAATGGGCATAGATAAATATTTTTTAGCTATCGTTTTGCCGGAGCCTTTACAGCAGGAAGTAATGGTTTTGAAAGAATATGTTAAGGAACATTTTAACAGTAAAGCTGCTCTGCGCTCACCGGCCCACATTACTCTGCATATGCCTTTTGAATGGAAGTCAGAAAAAGAAGAAACCCTTATTGAAACCTTACAAAAATTTAAATTTAAAGAGACTTTTCAGATAGAGTTAAAAAACTTTTCCTGCTTTGAACCAAGAGTCGTTTACGTAGATGTGATCAAAAACGAAACTTTAAACCAATTACAAAAAGAATTAGTCAAACACGTAAGATTAAACTTAAATTTGCTAAATGAAGCCCAAAACATGCGCGGTTTTCACCCTCACGCCACCATCGCCTTCAGGGATTTGAATAAAAACAGATTCAACCAGGCCTGGGAACATTTTAAGCATCAAACCTATAATGGCGCTTTTACTGCCGGTAACCTTCACCTTCTGAAGCATTCTCCGGGCAAGTGGGAGGTTTACAGGGAATTTCCTTTTTTCTGAACCACATAGACCAAATAGAACAGCCTGTTTTGCATGTCTCTTCACCCCAAACTCCTGACAAAAACCTACGTATCTATGTGGTTAAAATTTCTTGCCAATTATAATGCAATTACTTATCTTTGCCTTAGTTCTTTTTCAAATCACCGCTTATAGCGGGATTAGTTCAATAAAATTTGATAGAATATTGTTGAACTAACTTATCAAGAAAGGCTGAGGGATACGCCCGTTGAAGCCTTACCAACCCTGGGTAAGTTTAAAGTTCTGAGTTTGAAAGTCTAAAGTTATCTTGCTTTAAATTTTGAACTTCTCAATTTTAAACTTTAAAAGAAGGTGGGAATTCGTTCCGGTAAATTGCCGGAGAAGATAAGTCAGAATGATCTATGATTATTAAAAAACCTCATACAATCTCTTCTGACTAACGTTTGAAGAGATTTTTTTTTGCGATAAAGACACGTACACCGCTTGGGGCGACTTAATCTGCGAAATCTGTGGCAAAACAACTGGATAAATGACAAATGAGGTAACAAATAGGTTCTCAGATCGGGTAGACAACTACGTGAAATATCGTCCGCACTACCCTGCTGAAGTTTTTTATTTTTTGGAAGCGGAGAAAGTTCTTTGCAAAGATTTTATTGTTGCGGATATCGGCTCAGGCACAGGAATTTCTGCCGAACCTTTGTTAAAGCGCGGCTATACTGTTTACGGAATAGAGCCCAATAAAGAAATGCGCGAAGCTGCCGAAAATATTTTAAAAGAATACAAAAATTTTAAAAGTATCGGCACAACTGCAGAAAACACTTCTCTTGGCAATAATTCAATCAATACAATTATTGCAGGGCAGGCATTTCATTGGTTTGACAAGGAAAAAACAAAAACTGAATTCAAACGTGTTTTGAAGCCTGAAGGTTTTGTAGTATTAATGTGGAACGATCGTCGCACAGACACAACCGATTTCTTAAAAGTATATGAGGATTTTTTACAAATGTTCGGAACGGATTATAAAGAAGTGAATCATAAAAACACACAGGATAAAAAAATATTCGGTGCTTTTTTTGGAGATGATGGGTTTAAAGAGAAGAGTTTTTACAATTACCAGGATGTTGATTTTACGGGGTTGAAAGGCCGAGTACTTTCCTCATCATATATGCCCGGCGAAGGGCACAAAGATTATGATTTTATGATAAGCACTTTGAAGAAAATCTTCATGCGCTACCAGGAAAACGGAAAAGTTCGCCTGGATTACGATACAAAAATTTATTACGGACAGTTGAGTTAATTTTCATGAATACGATAGAAAAAGAATTAGAAAAAAGAGTTTTGGTAATTGATGGCGCAATGGGCACCATGATTCAGCAATACAAGCTGGAAGAAAAAGATTACCGAGGCAAGCGCTTTGTTGATTGGCATAAAGATGTAAAAGGAAACAATGATTTACTCTCTATTACGCAACCCGAAATCATTAAAGCTATTCACAAAGAATATT
>DATMMV010000105.1:0-5849 GCA_035569635.1 Bacteroidia bacterium
GGGCTCTCGCTACTCGCTTTTTTGCATGTCGTCAGATTGAGCGGGGTCGAAGTCCTTGGAATTTTTTTTCAATAAAACATTCTGCAAAAAGAGCTCAGACAGATCGCTCCATCCCTAACGCGCAAACGTTTTTTTAACTAAATAATTAAAATTTAGCCCTGACCTTTCTTGATCTGTAAAAGCTTGAAGACCTTCGGTAACCACGCGGATAACTGATCGCGTATTTAAGTGATAATATTTTTTCGGTAGAAGTATTCAATTCAACTTTCCAGATTATTTTCCCGGTAAGAACATCTTTGTCTCCTCCTTCGGTCATTTCAATTACATCGGTTTTTACACTCGAACTTTCCGAAACAGGAACCTGGTCAATCACTTCAACAACTACTTTTTCGGTACTGATATTTTTTATTTTTATTTCATAATCAAAAGTACCAACCGTTCCCCCCGCGAAGAATTTTTTACTGGATAATTCACTCAGCAATTTATGTTTCACAAAAATATTATCCATTACGCCTAAGGGTAACTCAAGGTAATCTTCTATCTCGCTTGGTTTTATGTACATCTTTCCTAAAAAGGAACCGTTATTGTAAATGCTTGCTTCACCGTCAATCAGGTTCAGTTTTTCCCAATCTTTTATGCGGGCTATAGAATACACCTGCTCTTCTTTTTTTGGCGCGCAACGGTACAAATATTCCGGGCTGAGATCGTAAACGGTAATATCAACAAGAAAAGGAATTAAACCCGATTTAAAATTATATTTTTTGGCAATAGTAAAAGTTATCTCCCTGTCGGGCGTAAATATCTCTTCTTCCTCTACATAATTCTGCGTTTTTTTTTGCTGAACTTTATTATTTGAATTGTCTTCGTAACGATTCCCTCCGTCAACATAATAAGGCTCAAGGTCAGGTGCCGCGTAATATTGAAAAGGATCGGCGGTAGAGAGCGTGATGTTCATGTTGTTCCAGTCAATACCTGTATTGTTCAGTATTTTCGACCGGTAATTTATTTTCAGGTTTTTATTGTTGGAAGAGAGCACTTCGTAAACCGGTATCCATCCTGATTCTTTTGCCAGGTAAGATAATTCCAGGTCGGCAGTGGCTTCTCCTTCGGGATTGTTCAGCTCGGCAATAATGATACTGATAGTCATGTTTTTTTCCTCGTCGTTGTCCACATCAAAAGCATTTTTCAAAGCCCTTACTTTATTTCTTTTTAATTGTTTCAAGTCCCTCTGCTTGTTGGCTATTTCAATACTTACATCTTTGTAGCGGTCGCGGTAATATTCAGTGGTAATTTTCAATTCGGCCAGGCTGATTGTTTTGCTGTTCGGAATTATGTTATCGTTATTAACAAGCATTCTTTTCTCCAACTCAAGCCCCTCAATTTCAAATTTTAATTTTTCGATATTTTTCTCAAGTGTTAAAATACTGTCTTTCGATTTTCGTATCATATACAGCAGATCTTCCTGTAAAGAAAGGATGTTTGTAGTATCGTTTAATGTAACAAGAGTAAGCGACAGAAGTTCACTTTTCCCCAAATTGCGTAAACTGATATTTTTACCATTAATATTCATGGCAAGGCCTGAGAAGGCAAGCTTGTTCAGTCCTTGTTTCAGTTTTACTTTTTGTATATGGGTTATTAAAGCCGAGTTTAAAAATACTTTAACGGCGCTTACCGGCATTTTAATTTCCTGTGGTTTTTCTGCAGCAAAGGTCAAAAAATTGAAAAAGGAAAGTGCAATAAATAAACAAGTAATTTTAAATTGATTTTTCATACGAAATAGTATTTAAGGGCAAGTTAAGAATTTTTATGTTGTAATAACATACGGGCAAATAAACAATAAGTTCATTTTGATTAAAAATAATTACCGGTCTTTCAGTCGTTTCAGTGCCTTTTCAATATACTTTTCACTGGTAAGCAAAGCCGTTTGAATACCTTTGGCATATCGAATACTGTCTAATACCTCTTTATTTTTTTCAGCCAGTTCTTCAAAAGCTTTATCTACCAGTATTTTTTGTTCCTGTATTATTTGATTTTTTTCGGCCAGTTGCAAATTAGTTTTTTGTTTTTGTTTATTTTGTTTGTATAAATTAAATGCAAAGAACCCTAATAAAATTAAAACAGTAGCAGTAACCATCAAATAAACTTTCTGATCCCGGCTTTTTATCGCGGCAATTTCAATTTGTTTATTAAGCAATTCATTTTCTTTTTCTTTTTTTTCCGTCTGGTATTTGGTTTCCATGGCGGCTACCTGCTTTGCTGATTCGGAATTAAAGAGCGTATCTTGTAAATCGGAGTATTTTTTCAAATAAGTATAGGCCATATCGTATTTCTTATATTTAAAATAAGTTTTTTCAAGCTGATTACAAGTAAGTTTAAGTTGTTCTTTGTCGCCTGTTTGTTTCTCAATATCCAGCGCTTCTTCCAGGTATTTTATTGTTTGTGAAAAATTATTTTGTTTATCATAAGCCTCGGCAATATTGGTGAGGTTGTTGGAAAGATTTATTTTATCATTTAATTTTTCGTTAAAATTTCTTGCCTCTTCTAAATACTCAATGGCTTTTATATATTCGTTTTTCTTTAAATGCATAGAGCCCATGTTACCCAATATTTGGGCATAGGTATATTTATCGTTTGTTTCTTTATTTACTTCCAGAGCCTGTCTGAAAAAATCCATGGCTGTTTTATACTCATTAATCATGGTATACAGCTGCCCTATGTTGTTCAGTTCCGAAGCAGTTTCTTCTTTGTTAGCGCTGCGCTTTATTACTTCGAGCGCTTTCAGAAAATAAGTAAGCGCTTTTTTATAATTACTTTGATTATAATAAATACCACCTATATTATTAAGTAAACTGTATACCCAAAAATCGTTTTTAAGTTCTTCGTAAATTTTAAGGGCTCTTAAATTATAAGCTAATGCTTTGTCATAAGTGGTTAACCTCAGATAGCAAGTGCCGATATTAAAAAAACTTTGTGCCTGTTTTATCCGGTTTTTAGTTTTAATATACTCGGTTAAGGCTGTTTCGTACATTGTAACGGCCATTGTGTAATTAAAATTGTAAAAAAAATAATTCCCCCGTGCAGTCCAGACTTCTGCCAATCCTTTATGGTATTTTTTTTCAACCGAAAGTTTCATGGCTTCATCTAATTGGTCAAGTATGAACGGGTCGTTGGGCTTATTTTTAATTTTTTCTTTACAAAGAGCTACCAAAATATTAACCTTATTTGTATCCCCGCTCTCATTACGAAGAGCAGCCAGCAGAGAATCCACTTTGTTTTGTGCCGATACCGTAATGATAAACAGAGATAAACACAAAAGAAGATGTTTTTTACAAAATTTCATAAAAGAATACGGCAAGATATTAATAGATTTTGTGTCCGGAAAATTAACTTGTTAATGGTTGAATTGTTATATTTGTTAAACCAAAAACATAATCACATGGCACAAGGAACGATTAAAATTGTTACACCCCAAAACAGCCGGGAGGCCGTTGTAACGGATGAAAATACCAACACACAAATACCGGTACATGCGGATCATTTACAGGACCACATGCAGGACGGACAAAGTTTCAATTTTGATATTGACACCAGCAGCGGACAGCCGGTTGCAGTTAATTTGCGTCCTCATAATACCGACACTAGTATCAGCTGAATATTGCCTGAACAACCCCCTCAATATACGGGGGTTGTTTTTTAATGCCCGGCTTGTTAAGTAGTTTACCGGGTTAAAGTAATAAAACCTTTTGTATTTTTCTTCTGCCCGTTTTTAGTGGTATAAGCTAACACATAATAATAGGTTCCTTCACTTGCCTTAATTCCTCCTTTGGTTTCCCCGTCCCAATAAATACTCGGGCCTTCTTTTTCATTTATTATTTCGCCCCAACGATTATATATACTGATGCTTAAATCAGAAATCCCGGTGGTGGTAATCGAGAAGCCGTCGTTTATGCCATCTCCGTTGGGCGTAAAAATGTTGGGTATTGAAATTGTTACAACTTCATTCACAATAATGTCAATTGTATCTTTTGCTATACAACCAAAAGAATCTGTTACAGTAACAATTGCGTTATAAACCCCGAAAGTAGAATAAGTGTATTGCGACTGATTGCTTGCCGTGTTATATGGATTTCCGGTACCATAATTCCAAAGAAAACCGCCATTCGGATTATTTATACTCGTTTGCGAATTAAATGTAACAGTTAAAGGTGCATCGCCTTGCAACGGAATTCCTGATAATTCCACTTGTATACCCGGTAAATTCAGAATGGTTTCAACATTACTTGTTGTATGGCACCCGAAAACATCTGTTACCTGCAAAGAATAAGTTCCCCAAAGCTGATTCGTTAAATTAATATTCCCGGTTTGAATAATTGCGCCGGTCGAGTCGTGCCAGCTATAAGTGTACGGGCCGTTTCCGCTGCTTACACTTATTCCGTTTATGGCTCCGTCGTAATGGTTACAATGCGAAGGGGTAACTACCAGTGCACTGTAATTCATAACAGGACTCGGATTTACAGTAATGCCGATTACCGCCGGCATAGAAGGGCAACCGTAAATATCTGTATAAGTAACGGTGTAATTTCCCGCTGTGTGAACATAAATGCTGTTGCTTGTTTGTCCGCCCGGCTGCCATATAATTCCGTTGGTTTGATTTACCGAAAGTTTAACACTGTCGCCCTGGCAAAATGCATTTCCTCCCGAGTTTGTTATAACAGGCGCGGATGAAACAGGAAATAAAGTTGTTGTAATTACCGGAGAAGCGGCGCTACACCCGTAACTGTTTGTTGCAACAACTGTAAACGAGCCGGATGTACTTACAGTAATGGATGGAGTACTTGCACCTGTGTTCCAGATTATTCCCGTGCCGGGATTGGAAGTTAAAACAACCGTATTACCGTTACACAATCCTAACGGGCCGTTTGCTGTTATTACAGGAATAGTTACAGGATTTACAGTAATGGTTGCAATAACAGGCAAAGTATTTGTGCAGGTCCCGTTACTTCCGATTACACTGACCGTAACAGTTGTCATTACAGTTGTTGTCGGCGAAATATAATTTACAATATTTCCGTTGGTGGGCGTCACAGTTCCTGAGGTGGCTGTCCAGGTATAACTCGACGCACCGTTTGATACAAGCGTGGTTGAGTTTCCGCTGCAAATTACTGCTGAAGGTGCGATAATGGTTGTGGCCGGTTCCGGATTAATAACTACACTCACAGTTCCCGGGGTATTGCTTGTGCAACCAACACCAATACTTCCGTTTACAAGAATTGTAATGGTATTGCTTGTGGCAGTTACGGGTGCTGTAAATATAACCGGGTTTCCGTTTGTTGAACTTAAACTGCCTGAACTTGTGGTCCATGTATAATTAGTTGCGCCGCTCGCTGTTAACGTAGTGGTTGTTCCGCTGCAAATTACGGTGTTGCTTGCAGTTGCGGTTATTGTAGGAATAGGATTTACAGTAAGCGTTATCGGAGTGGGAGCAGAATTACAACCCGAACCCGCAGTACCGATCGCATTGATAGTAACAGTGGTAATACTTCCTACAGTTGGTGCTGTATACGTTAAGGCGCTTCCTGTTGTTGCCGATAAAGTCCCTTGTGTTGCACTCCATGTATAGGTATTTGCACCGCTTACACTCAGTGTTGTAGTTGCGTTGCTGCATAAAGTTGCAGAGCCAACGGAAATATTTAAAACCGGCATCGGGTTAACTGTAACAGTTAATGTTGCGGGTGTTGCATTTACACAACCGGCCGAGTTAGTTCCTGTTAAATGTATGGTGTCGGTAATTGCAATGGTTGTACTTGGTGAAGTGTAAGTAGCCGGATTTCCGTTAACGGGATTTACTG
>DATMMV010000106.1:0-40614 GCA_035569635.1 Bacteroidia bacterium
CGCTGACGTAACTTTTACAGACGCGGGTTCTGAACGTATTTTACCTTGCTGGAATTCGGCAGGAAATCAATTTAACGGAAACATTATTTTTAATTCAACAGGTAGTTCTGTCGGAATTAATTTTTGCGGTAATGCAACGGCAGCAGCCACACAAGCGGCAGGATTTGGTTTATCTATTGGCGGTTCAGGTTTTAGCGCGGGTTATTTAATACTTCAACGTTTTACTCAATTAGGCAATGCAACTACCAATCTTACTTTAACTGCAACTGCCAATTATTTACAATTCGGTCCAGGCTCTGCTTTAGGTGGTAACGTTACTTCCTCCAGTCCCGGATTATATTTTAACGGTTGTACTTTTAACGGAACTGTCAACTCAACAAAAACCGGGGCATCAAATGATGCAAGTACCGGCAGCAATATTTTCAATGGCGCAGCTACTATGACTAACGCCGGGTCAGGGCAATTATTTTTCGGCAATGGAAGTTCAGACCAGTTCAACGCAGCATCCACTTTTAATAATACAGGCAGTAATAATATTTATGTTGCCTGGAATAGTTCTAATAATACTTTTGGCGGCGTTGCGACATTTAATAATACACCGACAGCCAATACAGGAATTTATGTTAGCTGGAACTCAGCAGGAACAATCTTTAATAGCAACATTGTGGCTACTTCCAATAATGGTATCGGGGTTCAGTTTTGCGGAGGAAATGCCACCGCAACTGCTACTTTAGCAGCCGGTAATACCATCTCCATAGGAGCGGGTGGTTTTTCAGCAGGAACTTTATTGCTGAAACAATTTACACAAGTTGGTGCAACTGCACAAGCCCTTACATTAACGGGAACGGGTATATTAACTGTCGGGCCAAGTTCGGCTTTTGGAGGAGATGTTAATTTCCTGAGTCCCCAATTGTATTTAAACGGTTGTACCTATTCGGGAGTTGCGACTCTTGAAAAAAACGGGGCAACTGATAATGGCGGAAATGGAGGCAACATTTTTAACGGAGTTACAACCATTACAAATAGTGGTTCGGGATATTTACTTACCGGCAACGTTAATTCAGATCAATTTAATGCCGCTACAATTTTTAATAATACAGGTGCTTACAGGTTTTACTTTGCGCAAAATCACGCAGGGCAAACAACATCTTTTGCCGGTACGTTAACTATGAACTCCGCAAAAACAGGCGGTGCTGATGCCTGGTCATTTTTTGTTTGCGAAGGTGCAAATACCAATGTTACATTTGGCGGAACTGTAACAATGAATTGTTCTGGAGCTATACAAAGTAATTGCAGATTTTTACAAGGCGCTTCTTCTACCGCAACATTTAACGGTGATATAACTTTAAATCTGACAAATAGTAACGGGGCGACACAGCTTCAAATGGGAACTGTAGGTACATCTGCCTATAACGGAAATATTATCGTAACTAACAGTGGTGGCGCAACCGGTATTTACTTTAATACTAATGCAACTGCCAGTTCAACACTTGCCAATACCAAAACAATTACTGTTGGCGCCGGCGGATTTACTGCGGGCGGATTGTATTTATACCGATTTACACAATTAGGTGGCACAGCACAAAGCCTTACTTTAACCGGAACAGCAAATCTTACCTTCGGGCCTACTTCTGCTTTTGGTGGAAATGTAACATGCTCAAGCCCTACCCTGTTCTTTAATGGCTGTACTTACAGCGGAACTGTAAATGCCACAAAAACCGGAACTACTAATGATGCAAGTGCAGGAAATAATGTTTTTAACGGTGCAGCTACTATGACGAATGCAGGATCGGGTTGGTTAATGTTTGGAAACGGAAATGCAGATCAATTCAATGCTGCGTCTACATTTAATAATACGGGCAGTGCTAATATTTATGTAGCCGATAACAGTACTAATAATATTTTTGGCGGTGTGGCAACCTTTAATAACACTCCTACTGCCAATACACTGATTTATGTTAGCAGGTTAGCAACCGGAACAACTTTTAATAATAATATAGTGGTTACTTCTACCAATGGACAGGGCGTTCAGTTTTGTAATGGAAATGCTACGGCGACAGCTATTCTGTCAGCCGGTAATACTATCAGTATTGGAGGAGGCGGTTTTTCTGTCGGAACATTATTACTGAGACAGTTTACGCAGGTTGGAGCAACGGCTCAAAGCCTTACTTTAACCGGTACAGGGAATTTAACTTTCGGGCCCACCTGCGCTTTTGGAGGAAATGTTACCTCTGTAAGTCCTACATTATTATTTAACGGCTGTACATTCAGCGGAACTACTAACTGTACGAAAAACGGAACTACAAATGATGCCGGGGCAGGCAACAATATATTTACCGGTGTATCTACTATGAATAATAACGGCTCAGGTTATTTACTGTTTGGAAACGGCAGCCTTGACCAATGGGGTACAGATGTTACATTTAATAATACGGGTTCTAATATTATATATGCAGCTTACAATGCTGCGGGTAACACTTTTGGTGGAAATGTAACCTGTAACAACAACGGATCAACCGGAAATAACAGCGGAATTTATTTTTGCTCCGCGGCTAATTCTACGGCAAGCATTACTGGTAATTTAATTATAAATAATAATTCTGCCTCAGGTACTAACAACGGAATAAGAATATGTGATGGAAACGGCGCTACTTTTTCTGTAGGAGGCACAACAAACATTACAAACACCAATACAAATACATCTAATTATATTCGTTTCAGTAACGGTACTGCAAGCTCCACAACTTTTTCGGGTGATGTTACAGTAACCAACAACGGAACCGTGGCAGCTACTAACGTTGTGCATTTCGGGTATAACGGCAGCAGTATTTTTAACGGGAATATTACATTGAACAGCAACGGAGGAACGGGTATTTATTTCGGAAGCAGTGGCGGTACTTCAACACAGGCAAATAATAAAACTATTAACACAAGCACCTACACCGGCGGGAATCTGTACATCCGTAACTTTACTCAAGCCGGCCCCACCACCGGGAATTCGTCAAACGTAAGTATTACAGGAACAAACATGTTACTTACCTTTAATGGCTCTTTGTTTTATGATAACGTAACAGGTTCTTCGCAGGAAATTACCGCTACCAACAGCGTTTTCAACGGCACAGCATCATTGACAAAAGTAAGTGGCAACGCAAATGATTATTTTGCAGGTGGAAATACTTTTAACGGTTCAACAACCATAACAAATCAGTCTACTTTTATTTTAGGAATGGCTAACGGTACTGCCGATGCTTACAACAGTGATGTTACGTTTGCTCAAAGCAGTACAGGTGCATTAAGGCCGAATTATAATGCTAATTGTACTTACACCGGAAACATAACCGTAACTGCTCCGGCTGCAACAGCAATTACTTTTGGCGTAGCTGCCGGTGGTATTGCAACAATGAGCGGAGGAAATGCCCAAACGATTAATCTCACCACAGGCAATACCCCGATCTTCACACAGTTTGTAATGAGCAAATCGGCGAACAATGTTACGCTTAATACCCGCATTAACATTTCTACTTCACTTACTATGACTACCGGAAATATTAATACAACATCAGCCAACATTCTTAACATGAATAACGCAGCTACCACCACAATTGGTAGTGCTGGCAGTTATATCAACGGGCCGATGAATTACGATATGGCACTTAACGGTGCGCGTACACTTAATTTCCCCATTGGTAAAACAGGTGATTGGAGGCCTGTTGTTTTAGCGCTCACGCATAACGCGGCTACTTCTTACACATACAAAGCAGAATTAACAGATGCTCCTGCAACTTTTTTAGGATGGACATTGCCTGCTACTGTTGATACTGTTTCGGGTGTACACTATTGGGATATTGACCGTTCAGTTACTAATGGCGCTGCTTCTTCTGCTGCCAACTTAAGCGGAAACCAAACCATCACGATTTACTTTGACGTAAACGATGGTGTTTACCAAGGTTCAAATCTTACAATTTGTAAAAACACAAGCGGTGCTCCGACAACCTGGATTGACATAGGAGGAAACTGCGCTTTAGGAAATTTCAATACTCCGCAGGCAGGCTCTGTAAGTTCTACTTCCGCGCCATCTGCGTTTAATTCTTTCAGTCGCTTTACCTTAGGAAGCAAGCTTACAGGATGGAATTCACTTCCGGTTGATTTCTTATACTTTACTGCAAAACCGGTTGGAAGCGATGTAGTTCTTGATTGGGCAACTGCTTCTGAAACGAATAACGACCACTTTATTGTTGAACGCAGCCAGGACGGAAATACGTTTGAATACGTAACAACCGTTAAAGCGAACGGAAACGGAAACAGCATTATTACTCAACTTTACAAATCGCTTGATAGCAAGCCTTACAGCGACACTTCGTATTATCGCTTAAAACAATTTGATAAAAACGGCGCTCATAAATACTCAGGTATTGTTGAAGTTAACTTCGCCAAAAAATCATACATAAGTGTTTATCCTAACCCGGCTTACAGCAACTTAACTGTTGAGGCAAGCAATGATTACATCAATGCTACGGTTAAAATAACCAACGCTATCGGCGAGGAAGTGATTAACACTACACTTACTTCGTACAGTAATTTAATTGATGTTTCGGACCTTCAATCCGGATTCTACTTCGTTACCATCGATAATGGAAGCTGTATAAGTAAAACAAAAATTATGGTGCAGAAATAATTTAATATAGATTGAGAAAATGAACCCTGCCGAAATACCGGCAGGGTTTTTTTATTGCTTTTCCCGTTGAACTGGTTAAAAATATAATTAGGCGATATCTAAAATGTTTTAATGGAGAAAATTTTAAAGAAAAAAATTCACCGATAAATATTTACTCTTCATTCCGATTTTTCTTGTGGCAATCAACGTTCATTTTGTGTTGTTATACTTCGCGTTTATAGAATTAACTCACTTACTCATCACGCGTTTTTTAATTTTGCACATACCCTACAAGTTTCGCACGATGAAGAACATCTCTGTCTGTAGTTTTTTATTCTGCCTTTTTTTATTATGCGGTAACGGCTTTTATTCCAATGCACAGGGTGCGGGTAATGCTATAAATTTTGGCGGCTCCGCCTCAACCAATCCAAGTGTCAGAATAAAAAATACTTTTCCTAACCTTACTACAGACTTTTCAATAACGGCTTGGATAAAAACAACAAATGGCGCCCAAATCGGGCAACGTATTTTCCAGGATGACGAAAGTAAAAATACAGGATATGGTTTTTCATTGGGCGACCCAGGAGGAACCCGTTTGCGTTTTTACAGCAGAGGCACTTCTTCAACAGGTACCGTACTTATTGTTGACGGTGGAACCGATATAGGAGTCAACACGTGGGCGCATGTGGCCGTCGTTGTAAACATAACTGCTAAAACAGTTACCTTATACGTTAACGGTATTCAGGATGGCACAGGGAATGACACTCGTGCGGGAACCTGGGGCACAGATGGGGGCCGCGCTTCTTTTGGCGGAGAAACACCATCATCGGGCGAAGCAGGAAACGGGTATTATATAAGAGGCCAGGAAGACGAAATAATTGTATGGAATAAAGCGCTCAGTCAAACTGAAATAAGGAATATTATGTGCGCCAAACAAAATTCGGGCAATGCCAATATTCTTGCCTACTGGAATTTGGACGGAACTATAACTACCGGAGGAAATGGTGTGCCGGAATTAACCGCCAACGGATACTCAGGTTCTCTGGCAGCAAGTATGGCAACCACAGATGTGGTTACTTCGGGTGCCGCACTTGGCGATGTCAGCACATACAATTATTCTCCGGCTACATGGACAGGTGTTACTTTAACATTGCCTGCAGCCGCCAACCTGACTACTTTTACTGTATCAAATGTTACACCTGTTTCAGGCGCCACAGCACCATCAGGCATTCAGTTATACCAGGTTAGCGCGGCACCAAGCATTACTACGGGTATTGTTGGATTAGGAAATAACAATGTTTATTACGGTGTTTTTCCCATCAACGGCACTTCTCCTACTTATGATGCAACTATAAATTACACCAATTACATCCAAACATCCAATGGTCAGGTTTACTTAAGAACAGACAACTCCACCACACCGTGGACAGCCGGAGGAACAAATACATCAGGAACAACTTTTACTATTGCCACTACAGGTGTAACTACACGCAAAGAATTTATTTTAGGTACTTCCAACGCAGGCAATCCGCTACCGATTGAATTAACGGATTTTTCTGTTAAACCGGAAGGAAAAAAAGTTGCTGTAAATTGGACGACAGTAACAGAAACCAACAATAAATATTTTACAATTGAAAGAAGCCGTGATGGCCAGAATTTTACGGAAATTGCCACAGAGAACTCGAAAGCAACTAATGGAAACAGCCTTACTAAATTAGATTATAAAACAATTGATAATAACCCGTTAAACGGTACATCTTATTATCGTTTAAGACAAACCGATTTTAATGGTAAAACAAAAACGTTTAACATTGCCTCGGTAAATTTTTCGTCAAATAAAAACTTAACGTTTACAATTTATCCAAATCCCAACGAAGGGCAATTTACCATTGATTTCAGCGGTATAGAAAACAATCACGAAATTGAAGTTAAATTGTTTGATTTACAGGGAAAAGTAGTTTATTCAGAAAGTTTTTACAGCGGGCAAGATTCCGGTTCTTTTAATATAATCCCTGCAGAAAAAATAAGTAAAGGATCTTACGTGTGCACTCTGATTGTTGAAGGAGTAAAACAAACCATAAAGGTTATTGTTAACTAAAATCATAATGCTTATAAAAACAAAAACCTGCTTTTGGCAGGTTTTTGTTTTACTTCTTTTTTTAATTTTTAAAGCCTTTCCAAACCTGAAAAGAAAAAGTTTCCTTCAATGGTCGCGTTCTCATCGCTGTCGCTGCCATGCACCGCGTTAGCCGCGATACTTTTAGCAAATAGTTTACGGATAGTCCCTTCTTCTGCTTTGCTTGGATCTGTTGCTCCGATTAATTTACGGAAATCAGCTACTGCGTTATCTTTTTCCAAAACTGCCGCTACAATAGGGCCGCTGCTCATATAATCAACCAACTCCGCGTAAAAAGGGCGCTCTTTGTGTACTAGGTAAAAATTACCTGCCTGCTCTTTGCTTAATTGAAGGTATTTCATGGCTTTAATTCTAAAGCCGGCTTTATTCATCATTGCTAAAATGGGGCCGATATTGTTGGCTGAAACCGCATCGGGCTTAATCATGGTAAAAGTTATGTTTGTTGCCATATTTTTAATTTGGGCGCAAATATACGAGTTTAATGCAATCATGAAAGCACTGAAACCCGCATTTTTTGTCCTTTGGATTTAAAATCATAGAATAAGGCATAGCAACAAACCATTACCAGGCTGAAATTCAGAAGCCCCATAGCAAGGGCAATTCCTGAATGAAGCACCAACCCGCCAATCAACAAATAATTTTTTATTCGGCGATTGAAAATTAAAAGGGGAAAAAGCAATTGGTATAATAAGGCCAGCCAGGTACAAACTTTTAAAAAACCCGACAAAGAATCAATATGGTTCTGAATGAAAGGCAAGCTGTATTCGCTGACCGATAAAATGCGGTACAAAGCATTTCCGTTTATCCATTCGGGTGACATTAACTTATATATAGCCGAAACCGCATAAACAAGTATAACCTGAAAATAACAAAGAAAAATAAAAATACGGTTAAAGGAATTTTGAATCTGATTTAAGTTCGGGGTTTTTAATTCCTTACCGCCGGAAACAAAACTTAAATAGAACAATAAAATATATGCCAGAATATCCCCACCTGAAGTTGTTGCGTAAATACGGTTCTGCAAATTAACCGCTGTGAAAAAAATTACAAAACTACTGATACGTGGAAGAAAGTCAAAAAATCCAACGAAAGAAAAAAGTTGTTGTACAAAAATAAATACACCGAAATAATCCCTGAATGCTTCGGTTGTCAGTAAATTAACCAACATGGTTACCGAAAATTCATTTATATGCCCGGGTAAAATAAGGGATGTTTTTGCATTGAATAAAATATCTTTTGCAAGAATTAATTGAACCGAGTTAAATAACATGTAAGCAAATAATGCTTTGCGAAGCCTGTTTGCCTCTGTAATTTTCAGGGCCGGCGCCCAAAAATTTTCTATTTCATTTTTCAGGTTCAAAAACGGGGTAATAAAGAAAATATTTTTGTTTAGTTTTTACATTGTAGAAAAGTACAATGACTTTTATTTTTTCAGGATTTTTACTTTGCAATTCGCGTTGCACCATATGTTTTAAAACCGAAAAATATCCCGAACCGGAATTGCCCGCTAACATCTTTTTCTTAGCAAGAGCTTCTTTATTTTCTTCGTAGATATAATGCAGTGTACTGCTTTTTGCCAGCACCATTTTTTCGGAGACACTCAACCTGTTTGCATTTGCCTCGTATTGATAATGAGAGAACGGATCAGACCAATCCGTCCATTTATTTTCTTTATCACAATAACTTACGAAAACAGTTCTATTTATTTCGGGAACGGGAGCGAATAAATTCCAACTTTGATTAAATACCGGCGCGATGTACGTTTTCGCTTTATTATAAAAAAATGGTGGGGTAAAATTCTGAGGCAACACATATATCACCGTACACAAAGTATGTATAACTAAAAATAGCAGCAACGCGCCAAGTATGAAAAACTTAAAACCCTTCATTCAGAATTTCCATAATATATTCCTGCTCATATCCTTTGGCAGCCGCAAATTGCATTAATTTATATTTTTTACGGATTTTATTTTTCTCCTTCAGCAAAGCAGATTTGCTTTCTAATATTTTTTTCAAAATTCTGATATAGTCGGTATGATTTATTTCTTCCAATCCCTTTTTTATACAATAATCAGATACCCTTTTAGCTTTCAATCCCATTTTAATTTTAACCCTCCCCCACTTCTTAATGCGGAATTTTCCTCCCGCATAAGCCTTCGCAAAACGCTCTTCATTTATAAAATTATCCGAAATAAGCCGGCTGATAATATTCTCTACATCCGCGCTATGCAAACCGTAATCATACAGTTTATCCCGCACTTCCTGCTGGCAGCGCTCCTGGTAGCCGCACCAGTCCTGTATTTTGGTCAAAGCCTGTAAAGCAGTATAAATTTTATGTTTTGCCTCCATCCGCTATAAAAATACTAAATATGCTTATCTATTTTGTACTTTTGTCGCCCTGATGGCCTTATTTGGTAAAAATACCCCCGGCGAAGCTTCCGACATGCCCTTCTTTGCGCACATTGAAGCATTGCGCTGGCACATCGTACGCAGTGTAATTGCCGTAGTATGCCTCGGTTTTTTACTCTTCTTTTTTAATGATATTTTATTCGGAAAAATAATTTTCGGGCCGCGCCACCAGGATTTTATTACTTATAAAGTAATCTGCAAACTGGGGCAAAAAATTTTAGGAGATAATTCTGCCTGTATTACTGTTGCTGATCAGGGCTTAATTAACACGGATTTAGCTGGGCAATTTACCATGCACCTTTGGGTTTCTTTCATTGGGGGATTAATTTTAGGAATGCCTTATGTACTTTGGGAATTGTGGCGTTTTATAAAACCCGCTTTAAAAAACACCGAAACCAAGCCGGTTAAAGGATTTGTTTTGGTTTCAACTTTCCTTTTTTTAATCGGCGTATGCTTCAGTTATTTTTTAATTTTTCCGCTTACCTGGAACTTTCTGGCACCTTACGCTGTAAGCAATGACGTTAAAAACATGATTTCGTTTGATTCGTATGTTTCTAATTTAACCACCCTCACCCTTGCTTTCGGCCTTGTGTTTGAAATGCCCGTTGTAGTTTATTTTCTAAGTCGTATAGGGCTTATGACTCCCGCCTTTATGCGCAAATACAGAAGGCACGCCGTGGTGGTTATTTTAATTTTATCAGCCTTTATTACCCCTACTTCTGATATTCCCACTCAATTGGCGGTTTTTGCCCCTTTGTATGTACTGTACGAAGTCAGCATTTTTGTTGCGGCTTACGTTACCAAGAAGCATTATCCTGCTTCATAAAAGCGCATACATTAATACCAATTAAATCCTATATTTGATTGTTTAAAATCGGGTGAAATTCAATTCCAAAATATTTTTTCTGCTTGCCTTTTTACTGATTGGCTCAATTTCTTTTTCGCAGGACAAAAGAAGAATTGACAGCGTAAGGGCTTTATTAAAAAATCCGGCTATTACAGATAAAACCAAAGCCTGGGCGCTGGCGCAATTGGGATGGGATGTTAGTTATTTCGATTTGGAAGAAGGGCTTAAATACGCCGAAGAAGCAATTGCGCTATCCAAAAAAAATAATTACATGAAAGAACTGGCGCACGCCACCAACGTTGCCGGAACTATTTATATGGATTTGGGTAATTATCCGCTCGCTATGGATTACCTTTTAAAAGCCACCCAATATTATTCAGCCATGAATGATAAGAAAGGAGAAGCTATTGCTTACGGAAACCTGGGGATTATTTATACCCGGCGTGGTGAAATACGAAAAGCACTTAATTCTTACTTTATAGACTACCATTATTTTATTGAGAAGGGTGGAAAAGGACTCCTCTCCGCATTTCTTAATATCGGAAGTACTTACCATCAGATGAAAATGTTCGACTCAAGCCTTTATTTCTTAAACCTTGCTTTAATCCAAAAAGGGATCGACTCACTGCAAAAATCATCCGTGTACAACAATTTAGCAAGTGCTTATTCAGACATGAATGATTTGAAAACCGCAAAACTCTATATTGTAAAAGCCATAACGGTTGTACAGGATACCACTCAAAAATATTACCTGGCGGAACATTATATGGTTTTAGGAAATATAGAAGCCAAATTGAAAAATTTCCCGGCAGCTTTAACGGCCGCTAACCGGGCTCTTACTTTAAGTAAAGAAACGGGCGTAAAAGAATTTGAGAAAAATGCCCTTGAAACTCTTTCGCATATTTATGAAATGCAGGGCAACACGGCAAAATCACTGGAGTATTATAAACTTTTTACCTCTGTGAAGGATAGCCTGATAAACCAGGAGAACGAGCGATCGGTAAAATTTATGGAAGCAAAATTTGAAACCGAGAAGAAAGAAAAAGAAATTGAATTGCTAAGCAAAGACAAAAAATTAGGCGAAGAAAAAATCGCCCGAGATAAAATTTTAATCAACGCTTTTATTTTCGGAGGTATCGTTTTGTTTTTAGCTCTTAGTTTTTCTATTTACGCTTTTGTAAATAAACGTAAAGCCAATAAAAAACTGGTTGTTTTAAATAACGAAGTTCACAAACAAAGAAATCAGCTTCTCGAAAAAAATACCGCTATTACCGACAGTATTCAGTATGCGCGCCGTATTCAGAATGCATTATTAACCTCAGAGCAGTATATTAAAAAATTCATTCCTGATTTCTTTATTATCAACCAGCCGAAAGATATTGTCAGCGGTGATTTTTACTGGGCTTATTATCAAAACAACAAAATGTATTTTATGTGCGCCGATTGTACGGGGCATGGCGTACCGGGTGCATTTATGAGTTTGTTGGGAATAAATTTTTTGAACGAGATTGTTATCGAGAAAAAAATTATTTCACCGGATTTGGTGCTTAATGAACTTCGTAAAGAAATTATCCTGTCACTTAACCAGCAGGGAAATACGGAAACACAGGATGGGATGGACTGCTCCTTTTGCAGTATTGATACCGCAGCTACAAGTATTGAACTTGCCGCCGCCAATAATCCTGTGTGGATTATTCGTCCGCCCGAAGGAGGATTGAAACAGGATGAGAAAGGAAATTTTAAAATGGCTCCCGGTTTCAAATTAACCGAACTGAAACCGGATAAAATGCCTGTTGGAAAATCTCCTAAAGATAATACACCTTTTACTTTAAAGACTTATCAATTGAAAAAGGGGGATTGCGTGTATATGTTCAGTGATGGTTTCGCCGATCAGTTTGGCGGGCCCAAAGGGAAAAAAATGAAATACAAAGTATTAAAAGAAACCATTTTAAAAAATTGTCATTTACCCATGACCGAACAAAAAATACAATTGCAGAATTGTTTTGCCGAATGGAAAGCTAATTTTGAACAAGTAGATGATGTTTTGGTAATGGGAATAAAAATATAACCGCGGATTACACCGGTTAACGCAGGTTTATTTTTGTAAATCAAAATTGATAGAGAATTAAAATGAATACAGTAATTATAGTCGCAGGAGGAAGCGGGAGTCGAATGAAAAGCGAAACACCCAAGCAATTTGCTTTGTTAAACAGTAAACCTGTTATTGTGCATACCATCGAAAAATTTTTGCAGTTTGATTCTTCCCTTCAGATTATAGTGGCGCTGCGTACAGACTATGCATTGGAATTTGAAACCATTCAGAAAAATTTTAAACTACCCGGACTTACGATTGTAAATGGCGGAGAAACACGTTTTCAATCTGTAAAAAATGCCTTGGAAAAAATAAATCCTGATTCAAAAATTGTTGCTGTTCATGATGCGGCGCGTCCGTTAGTAAGTTTGCAAACTATACAAAATACTTTCAGCGCTGCCGAAAAATCGGGAGCTGCCATTCCGGTTATCGAAATAAATGAATCTTTGCGTGAAATTGACTCTTTAGGGAGTAAAGCCGTTAACCGAAAAGATTTTCGTATTGTGCAAACACCTCAATGTTTTAAGGCTGAAATTTTAATGGAAGCATATAAACAAAATTACGTTCCGGAATTTACCGATGATGCAAGTGTGGTTGAAGCCGGCGGAAATAAAATTTATCTTACGCAGGGAAATATTGAAAATATAAAAATTACGTATCCGCAGGATTTGGAGACGGCCGCCTCTTTAGCACATGAATAGTTTAAGTGAAATAGCCGATATATTGCAGCTAACTTCAAAACTTATGGAGCTGCACGATGGAAATCAATTTAAAATAAGAGCTCTTGCTAACGGGGCCTTCCGGCTTTCTAAGGCGCATTTGGATGAAATTACAGAGGAGAACCTGGCAACTGTTGAGGGCGTCGGAAAAAGCATTGCTAAAACCGTCGTAGAGATTGCAAAAAAAGGTTCATCCGCCGAGCTTACGGAACTTCTGGAAAAAACTCCTGCCGGTGTTGTTGAGATGCTGGATATAAAAGGGTTGGGGCCAAAAAAAGTAAAGCAACTCTGGCACGAGTTACAAATTGAAAGTGTAGGTGAATTACTTTATGCATGCAACGAAAACCGTTTGGTTGATTTAAAAGGTTTCGGAACCAAGACTCAGGAAGCTGTTAAAAAAAGTATTGAGTTTTTAAAAGCAGCATCGGGTAAATCGCATTATGCTGCGGTGGAACAGTTGGCGGATGATTTTGTTGAAGAATTAAAAGAACTTCAATATGTTTCCAACATCAGTTTAACCGGAGCAATTTATCGCAAAGCACAAACTTTGGAAAGCATTGATATTTTAATTGCTGCCGACGAAATTTTTGAAAATGAATTTAAAAGCCCCGTACCCGTCAATCTTATTTTTACCACCGAAGAAGAATTTTATTATGAATTGGTAAAAACCTCTTCCACCAAAGAACATTTAGAGAAAATAAATTTTGAATCTCTTTCCGATAAAAATTTAATCTCAGAAGAAGATGTTTACAAAACTTTAAACCAACCATATTTTTTACCCGAATGGCGGGAAGGTTTATTTGAAGAAATTATTCTGAATAATTACCCAAAAGATTTAATTGAAGAAAAATATTTAAAAGGAATTTTACACAATCATAGTACCTATAGCGACGGCGCCAACACCTTGCGAGAAATGGCTGAGTACTGTAAAGAATTGGGTTATGAATATTTCGGCATTGCCGACCACTCCAAAAGTGCTACGTATGCGGGTGGATTAAAAGAAGAAGAGATTATTCTTCAACACAAAGAAATTGATAAACTGAACAAAGAATTTGCTCCCTTTAAAATTCTAAAAGGAACCGAGTGCGATATTTTATTTGATGGCTCTCTGGATTACGGTGATGATATTCTAAAAACGTTTGATTATGTGGTTGCATCCATTCACCAGCATTTTAAAATGGATGAGGAAAAAGCCACGACCCGTTTAATTAAAGCCATTGAGAATCCGTACACCACAATTCTTGGCCATCCCACAGGAAGATTATTATTAGCACGTCCAGGTTATCCCGTAAATCATAAAAAAATTATTGATGCCTGCGCCGCTAATAATGTGATTATGGAATTAAACGCCCACCCTTATCGACTGGATATTGATTGGAGCTGGATACCTTATTGCATTGAAAAAGGCGTGAAGATTTCTATCAACCCCGACGCGCACGAAAAACAGGGCTTCCATGATATGCACTTCGGTACTTGTGTTGCGAGAAAAGGTTTATTGACTAAAGATTTTTGTTTTAATGCAATGAATCTAGAAGACATGCTTAAACATCTTCAACAAAAAAATAGCAGTGAGAAATAGAACGCTAATGACTCAGACTGCTTGTAATTTTTTTGTTGCGTGTTCAGAACGTTATTTACATATACACAACAAAAAATCTGCGCTAATCATATAAATCTGTGTTCGATTTCATTTTATCCGATACCGGAAAATTGACTAAAATCATCTTTTACCTAAACTCATTTTACCTTATCTTTGCAGCAGTACTATAACGTGCATTTATACTACTAACATGGCAAAAGAACTAAGAAACCGAAAAAGCAAAGAAGAGCTTAAGAAACTCCTAATGCAGGAGCCCTTTGAACGAAGAACTATTTCATTTTACAGGTATGTTAAAATTGAAAGTCCAAAAGAACTTCGTGATCAACTTTACATTTTATGGGAAACATTAAATGCATTTGGCCGTGTATATCTCTCCTACGAAGGTATTAACGCTCAAATGAGTGTACCCAAAGACAATTGGGATGAATTTGTAAAACACCTTTATACCATTCCTTATTTTACGGATGTACCATTTAAATTCGCAGTAGAAGATACTGGCAAATCATTTTACAAACTCATTATTAAAGTGCGCGACAAAATTGTAGCCGACGGAATCAATGACCCGACTTTTAACCCGAGCGATACAGGATGGTACTTAAACGCAAAAGAGTTTAACGAATACCTAGAAAAACCGGGAGCGATTGTAGTCGATATGCGTAATCATTACGAAAGTGAAGTGGGAAGGTTTGAAAATGCTTTTTGTCCGGACTCTGATACTTTTAAAGAAGAACTTCCCGAAGTAATTGAACACTTAAAAGGACAGGAAGATAAAAACGTATTGATGTATTGCACAGGCGGTATTCGCTGCGAAAAAGCCAGTGCTTATTTTAAACACAAAGGTTTTAAAAATGTGTTTCATTTAAAAGGTGGAATCATACAATATGCACACGAAATAAAAGAGCAGGGCATTAAAAGTAAATTCATTGGCAAAAACTTTGTCTTTGACGAACGCGTAGGTGAACGTATTACCGATGATATAATTGCTGAATGCCATCAATGCGGCACTCCCTGCGACAGGCACGTAAATTGCAAAAACGACGATTGTCATTTGCTATTTATTCAGTGCGAAGAATGCGAAAAGAAAATGAACGGCTGCTGTACGCCGGCCTGTATGGATATCGTGGTGCTTCCTGTTGAAGAACAACGTAAGTTGCGCAAAGGAAAACACAAAACTGAAAAAGAAACGTTGGCCGTTTATAAGAGCAGGCTACGCCCCAATTTGAAGGATATCTTAAAAAGCAAACCAGGCTAAATACCTTTGCACTTTTGCCCCTTTGCAGTTTAATTGTATTTTTATCAAAAATCTCATGGCATTAATTAAATCTGTAAACGGAATTGAACCAAAACTTGGTAATAATTGCTACCTGGCAGAAAACTGCACAGTAGTGGGCGATGTGGTAATGGGCGACGATTGCAGCGTGTGGTTTAATACTGTTGTGCGTGGTGATGTAAATTCTATTCGCATAGGCAATAAAGTAAATATACAGGACGGCGCTGTTTTACATTGTACTTACCAAAAAACAAAAGTAAATATTGGCAATAATGTTTCTATCGGCCACAATGCCATTGTGCATGGCTGCACTATTCACGACAATGTTTTAGTAGGTATGGGCGCAATCATAATGGATAATTGCGTAATTGAAAGTAATTGCATTATAGCTTCAGGGGCCGTGCTCACGGAAAATACTCACGTAGAAGCCGGAAGTATCTGGGCAGGCGTTCCCGCCAAAAAAGTGAAAAACATAGACCAGAGATTATTAGAAGGAGAAGTGCATCGTATTGCCAATAATTATTTGATGTATTCGGGTTGGTTTAAGTGATTTTTAAATTAAATAATCAAAAGCCATGAAAAAACTGATTGCTATCCTATTCTTCTTACCTTACCTTCTAATTTCGCAAAACAGCATAACTGTTGCTATAAAAGGCTATGCTGGTGTAAAGCAAATATCAAAAGGGAATTTGGCCGGTGTACAAACATTAGAAGCCGTTAATGATAATGGCGCTCCGGTTGATTATAAAATAATTTCATACGAGCTTTTAGTTAAAATTAAAGGGCAACCCGTATTATTCAAAGGTAGCGGTGGGTCTTTAAGTAATCTGAGTATTCTGGGTAAAAATATTTCCGTTGGATCAAAAATTTTCTTTGATAATATAAAAATAAAAGGTCCCGACGGAAAAATAGTAACCGCAAAACCGGCCTGGTACTTAATTAAGGAATAGATTTACTAAATTCAACGATTAGTTCGGGTTTTTAATAATGCAAAAAGTAATTACATTTTTAATTATTCTCGCGGCCTCAGCGGTTTCATGTCACATTGCGTTTATTAATGGCTATCCATTAGTTTATCCCGACACCGGCGAATATCTCAACTCGGGCTTTGAATCAACACCACCCTATGACAGAACAATTTTTTACGGTTTATTCGCACGACATATAAGCTTATTTTATTCACTCTGGATTGTTGTATTTGCGCAGGCAATTCTGGTATGCAGTCTTATATTCACCGTCGTCGGGATATTCTTTACCGGAAAAATCAAATACGTTACTTTTCTTGCTTTGACTCTTGCTTTAAACATGTTTACCGGTTTTTCGTATCAGGTCAGTATTATTATGCCGGATGTTTTTACTGCCGCTGTACTTTTATGTTTTATTATTATTCTGTTTCATAATAACCTTAATAGAATACAATCATTTCTCATTTATTTTATTTTCGTATTCAGTATTGCCACACAGGTTTCAAATTTCTTTGTTGTTTTCTCTGTTTTGCTGCTTTTATTTTTACTGCTGTTTATAAGAAGAAAAAGAGTAATTACGCTGATTAATTTTAAAAAGCTTCTTCTCTCATTTTACTTATTTTGTTTCACGCTTATTTTAGTTCCTTCCGTTCATTTTATGCTGGGAGGAAAGTTCAGTATTTCCAATGGTTCGCATGTATTTATCATGAATCATTTTCTGGAAACCGGAATTTTAAAAAAATACCTGGATGAAAATTGTTCAAATAAAAATTACAAAATATGCGCCTATAAAGATTCATTGGGAAACAACCTGATGTGGGAAATTAACGGCCCGCTTTATAAAACAGGGGGATGGGAAGCCAATAAAGAAGAGTACAGCACAATTATATGCGATATTGTTAGTAGTCCGGTCCTTTTGAAAGAATTATGCACAGCCGGTATAAAAGGAAGCATGAAACAATTCTTTACATATAAAGTTTCTATTGCACCTCCTCAACTTGAAAATACTGCGCCCTACGAACAAGTTATCTGGCGGTTTGAAAAAGAAAGCATAAGCTACTTCTCTTCGCGACAGAATAAAAACGGAATAAATACTGATGTTGCTAATGGCATGCAATCTTTTTTTATTCCTGTCTGCATGTGGACAAGCCTGCTTGTTCTTTTAATATATCGCAAGTATGCTCTTGGTTGGGCGGCCGGAATCTTGTTTATATACAGCATTTGTAACGCCGTTATATGCGCTAATTTTTCCACAATTGATGACAGATATCAGGGGCGGCTTATCTGGATGTTTATGCTTGTTACCGTAATTGCAATTGTAAAATGGAGGACCGAAAGCTTTCCCCGAATAACTAAGTCATTCTTGTAAGAACCGAATTTTCTACTAAGTAAATACGGCTGTTTTTTTGAGCAGAGAATAAAACACGCATCCGTTCGGTATTCGTATCTGTAATAAACACCTGCCCGAAATCATCCGAAGAAACCAGGGCAATCAGTTTTTCAAAACGTTTGTTATCTAATTTATCGTATACATCATCCAGTAACAGCAGTGGCTTAATCCCGGTTTTATTTTTTATGTATTCGTATTGCGCCAATTTTAAGGCAAGCAAATAGGTTTTTTGTTGCCCCTGTGAAGCGTATTTCTTTACTTCATGCCCTGCAAGTAAAAAATCCAAATCATCACGGTGAATGCCAACACTCGTATGCTCTACCGCGCAATCTTTATGCAAGGATAACTTAAGCGCTTCCAGGTAAGCAGCTCCCTGCAAAGTAGAAATATATCTTAATTGAACTTGCTCGGCATTTCCCGAAAGCTCGCGGTAATATTTTTCAAACACTGGGATAAAATCATTCAAAAATTTTACCCGGGCTTCGTGAATGTAATTTCCCGTCTCCGCAATTTGCTCATCCATAATTTCCAACAAAGCTCCGTCGAAAGAGCGGCTGACGGCAAACTGTTTCAGTAAAGCGTTGCGTTGTTGTAAAATGCCATTATAAGAAATTAATTTTTCCAGGTAGTACTTATCAAATTGCGAGATAATGCCGTCAACAAACCTTCTGCGCTCACCACCACCACCGGTAATCAGTATCGTGTCCAATGGACTGATCATCACCAAAGGAAAAAGCCCGATATGCTCCGCTAATTTTTCATACTCATTTTTATTGCGTTTTACGACTTTTTTCTGCGCACGCCTTAAACTCACTAATACTTCTTCTTCCCTGCCATTTTTATCAAACAAACCCTGCACCATAAAAAAAGGTTGCTCAAAAGAAATACTCTGGCTGTCGACCGTATTAGAAAAACTTTTGCAGAGCGATAAGTAATGAATCGCGTCCAGTAAATTGGTTTTGCCCATACCGTTTGCGCCCGTAAAACAATTTATTTTAGGACTGAAGGATATGCCCGCTTCGGTGTAATTCTTAAAATGGAGGAGGGTAATTTCCTTGAGATACATCGTTTATAAGTGCTTGTAGTGCCAAAGGTAATAAGGCTTTTTCATCGGTTAATAAAAAGTGTTAAACATATAGCTTCTTAATGTTAATTAAAATACATTTGATTGGAAATTATACACATTGAAAAACTGCTTTATATACACATGCCTGTTTATTGTATTGCTTCAAACCGGCATTATATACGGGCAGAATACCGGTCTTACCAAACAGGAAATTGACCTGATGAAAGCCAACGAATTTTTTGAACTGGCCAATTACGTACAGGCTCTTGAAGAATATCTTAAGCTCGAAAAAAAATTTCCGCACAATCCTGATATTAAACGGCGCATTGGCACCTGCTACCTCAACATTCACGACGATAAAGCCAAAGCTCTGCCCTATCTCAGGAATATTTTTAATTCGGGTGTGTTTGATGATGAACTGCTTCTTGAATACGGAATGGCTTGCCAGTACGCCTGTTCATTTGAAAATGCAATTATTGCCTATAGCATGTACCGGGAAAAAATTCCCGCAAAAAAACACGCACTCATTGATCATTATATTGAAACCTGTGAAAATGCGAAAGCACTGGTAAAAAAACCTGTTAATGTAAAGTTTGAAAACCTTGGCAAGGATGTAAATACAAAATTTGCCGATTATTATCCTTTTGTATCTAAGGACGAAGGAGCTTTGTATTTTACCTCACGCCGCGAAGATTGTCTCGGAAACACGCGCTCTGCCTTCGGCTATTTCTCTTCTGATATATACGTTTCTAAAGTAAAAAACGGGCAATGGCAAAAAGCAAAAAATATAGGCGCGCCCATTAATACAGTTGATGATGAAGAAATTGTTGGCTTAACTCCCGATGGAAAAAAAATGATTATTTACGTTGACCGTAAAACAATAGCGAGTGATTTGATGCATGCCGATTTACAAAAAAATAAAAATTTCGGAAACCCGCTTGCTTTTACAGAACCCGTTAATACCGAAGGTTTAGAGCTTGAAGGTTGTTATAGCGCTGATGGAAATACCATGTACTTTGTAGCAGTAAGAAAAAACGGAGTTGGCGAAGCAGATATTTATTCTACTCACCGCTTGCCCAATGGAGATTGGGGCGTGCCGCAAAATTTAGGGCCAAATATTAACACGACCTACAAAGAAGGCTTCCCGGTTGTTTCGGAAGACGGGCAAACACTTTATTTTGCATCACAGGGGCATACTAGTATGGGAGGTTTTGATATTTTTAAATCGAAATGGGATGAGGAAAAAAAACAATGGGGCAAAGCAGAAAACATCGGCTATCCGGTTAATACTCCCGATGATGATATGATGTTTTCATTGGCCGGAACGGGGCGCGACGGTTACCTCTCTGCCTGGCGCAAAGAAGGCTTTGGCGATTTAGATGTTTATAAGGTAACTTTTTTAGATGTGGAACAGCCCCTAACAGCCGTAGTGGGCATTGTAAAATCGGCCGATAGTACAAAAACCACTATTGATGCGAGTATCACTCTCTTTGATTCTAAAACCAACCAGGAAATTGAAACAAAAAGCGTAAACAAAAAAACCGGCCGCTATATTTTTATTGTTGAACCCGGTAAATATAAAGTAGTGGTAAATTGCAAGGGCTGTAAGTCTTTTACCGAGGAAATAAATGTGTATGATAAATCTGATTATACGGTAGAGATAATAAAGAATTTTGCTCTTGTTTCGGATAAATAAAAAAGCCCCGCCATTAGTGGGTTTTCCAATTTTTATTAAAAAAATAACTGTTTTAGTTTTGAAATATGATATCAGACTGAGCAGAGGAGATGCGAGAAAAATGTTCAAAGACTTCGACTCTGCTCAGCCTGACATTATTATTTACTAATGATGATGACCGTGCGGGCCGTGAACATGGCCATGGTCTAATTCTTCAGGTGTAGCATTGCGTACTTCGATTACACTTCCCAAAAAATGTAAATCGTATCCGGCCAAAGGATGGTTAAAATCCATCGTAACATGCTCATCATTTATCCCGATAACCAAACCATGCATCTGGTGGCCTTCACTGTCAAGCATCGGTAATTCTTCGCCTGTTTTTACTCTTTCAGAATCAAATTTTCCGTCAACATGAAATGCCTGTTTAGGAATTTCGGCAACATACTCAGGGTTATGCGTACCATACGCTTTTTCCGATTTAATATGAAAATCAAAAGCATCTCCTGCTTTTTTTCCATTCAGGTTTTTTTCAAAGTCTTCTAAAACACCGCCCATACCGAATAAAAATACAAATGGTTTTTCGACTGAAGTTTGCTCAATTAGTTCCTCAGCACCTCCTTCAGTTTTTCCGGTCAGGTGGTAATTAACCGATACTACTTTGTTGTTCTCTATTGTCATTGTTTACTTTTTTGCCACAGATTTCACATATTCACACGGATTGAAGAGCGCAAATTTGTTTTTATAACCTGTGATTGGTTTTTATTATTGTATACTTATTTTTTTTAATCCGCGTAATCTGCGGCTATATTGTAAATTTAATTCCTTGAGCAAGCGGTAATGTAGTTCCGTAATTAATGGTGTTGGTTTGCCTGCGCATATAAATTTTCCACGCATCCGATCCGCTCTCGCGACCCCCACCTGTTTCTTTTTCTCCGCCAAAAGCTCCGCCGATTTCCGCTCCTGATGTACCAATGTTTACGTTTGCAATTCCGCAATCAGATCCGGTTGCCGATAAAAACTGCTCTGCTTCACGCATGTTTAAAGTCATCATCGCGCTCGATAATCCTTGCGGAACATCATTTTGCATAGCAATGGCTTCATCTACGCTTTTGTATTTCATGATATAAAGTACCGGTGCAAATGTTTCGTGCTGCACAATGCTGAAACTGTTTTCCGCTTCAATAATACAAGGTTTCACATAACATCCGCTTTCGTAACCTTTTCCTTCTAAAACTCCGCCAGGTATTAATATTTTTGCGCCTTCGGCAATGGCGCGCTCTATTGCCCCTAAATAATTTTTCACCGAATCTTTATCAATCAAAGGGCCTACATGATAATTTTCATCCAATGGATTGCCGATGCGCAATTGTGCATAAGCGCTTATTAATTTTTGTTTTACGTCGTTGTAAATGCTTTCATGTATAATTAAACGGCGTGTGGTGGTACAACGTTGTCCTGCCGTTCCTACAGCACCAAAAACCACACCCGGAATACTCATATTTAAATCTGCGCTGGCCGTCATAATGATTGCATTGTTTCCACCTAACTCCAATAAAGATTTTCCGAAACGCTCGGCCACTTTTACGCCAATAGCTTTACCCATACGAGTAGAGCCTGTTGCAGAAACCAGGGGAATGCGTTTATCGGTAGTTAAATATTCTCCTACTTTAAAATCTCCGTTTACCAAACAGGAAATTCCTTCCGGTAATTTATTTTCTTTGGCAACTTCCGCCCAAATGTTCTGACAAGCTACAGAGCATAACGGAGTTTTCTCTGATGGTTTCCAAATGCAAGTATCTCCGCTAATCCAGGCAAGTGCTGTGTTCCAACTCCAAACCGCAACCGGAAAATTAAATGCGGAAATAATTCCCACTACTCCCAAAGGATGATATTGCTCATACATGCGGTGCAAAGGGCGCTCGCTGTGCATGGTTAAACCGTTCAGTTGGCGCGATAATCCAACTGCAAAATCGCAGATATCAATCATTTCCTGCACTTCGCCGAAACCTTCCTGTAAAGATTTTCCCATTTCGTAAGAAACGAGTTTACCCAAATCATTTTTGTATTTGCGCAATTTATCGCCAAACTGCCTTACCACTTCTCCGCGTTTTGGTGCGGGCAAGGTGCGCCAGTATAAAAAAGCCTCGCATGCGGCTTTCATCGCTTTATCGTAATCGGCCTGTGTAGCGCCTTTTACGGTAGCAATTAATTTTCCATCAACCGGGCTGTACGATTCCATTTCGGCACCCGAAGCAAAAAATTCACTTCCGGTCGAGCAGCCTGCGTTAGTTTGTTTAATTCCGAGGGCTTGTAAGGTTTTAGAGAGATCTATTGTACTCTTTACGGCAACTGTTTCCATAGTTTAAAAATAGGACGTCAAATATACCAAATAAAAGGTAAAAAAGGGAGGAAAAAGGCGTTTTAAAATTATTTAAGAGGGTGTGTATTAGGGCGTTTCCCCGCATTGAAATAAGGCTTATTAAAAGTATGTGGCGGGGCCAGGCTCTCGGCTGTCGCTTTTTGCTGATAACTCTCAATCGAAATACTACCAAAAATAGTAGTTATTACTACGCACGGAACTTAACAGGCAAAAGAGCTCCGATACGGCCTCCATCCTTAACACAAATACAGCATTTTACGAGAATATCGCATAGCAAATAAAACTGCCCGCGTAAGCCAAAACACCCATATAAATAAATTGTATAATGGGCCATTTCCACGAAAGGGTTTCGCGTTTTACCACGGCAAAGGTACTCATGCACTGCATAGCAAACGCGTAAAATACCAACAGGCTTAAACACACCGTGGTGGTATAAACCGGCAAACCTGTTTTCGGGTCTCTCTCTTCAATCATTTTCTGGCGGATGGAAACTGTGTTTTCTCCGTCGCTGCTTCCGTAAAGAGTCGCCATCGTTCCCACAAAAACTTCGCGCGCGGCAAAAGAACTGATTAATGATATTCCTATTTTCCAGTCGAAACCCAACGGACGAATTACCGGTTCAATAAATTTGCCCAGGTGGCCCGCATAAGAAGCCTGTAATTTTTCGGCATGCATTCGTGCAGTAATTTCTTTCTTTAAACTATCGTTGTTTGTATTTTTTACTGCATCCGTGTATTCATGTTCAATTCTTTTAAATTCACTGCCGGGCGCAAACGAAGTCAGGAACCATAATACGATCGAGATAATCATAATAATTTTGCCCGCGTCAAACAAAAACACTTTTACTTTGTTCAGCATGGTTATGCCAACTGTTTTTAATTGTGGAATCCGGTACACCGGCAATTCCATCATAAAAAAACTGCGCTGTTTGCTTTTCAAAACATATTTTAAAACTGCGGCTACAATAATGGCGGCTACAATACCCATTAAATACAGCCCGGTAAGTATTAGGCCTTTTAAATTAAAATAGCCAAAGCTTGCATCGGCAGGAATCATGATCCCGATAAGCAAAGTATAAACGGGTAATCGTGCCGAGCAACTCATCAGCGGGGTAATTAAAATCGTAATTAATCTTTCTTTGCGGTTGGCAATAGTTCGCGTTCCCATAATCGAAGGCACCGCACAGGCCATCCCTCCAATTAAAGGAATTACCGAGCGGCCATTTAATCCCACCTTACGCATAAGTTTATCCATAATAAAACTTACACGCGCCATATAGCCTGTGTCTTCCAAAATACTGATGAAACCGAACAACAAAGCAATTTGCGGTACAAAAACCACAATGCCGCTGAGGCCCGCTAAAATTCCGTTAGTAAGTAAATCCGAGAAAAAATTATGCGGCAAAGTTTCTGTGAGTTTTTGTGTAAGAAAACCAAAACCGGATTCTATCCACCGCATAGGGAATTCCGCCAGATAAAAAATACTCTGAAAAATAACAAACAAAATACCAATGAAAATAAGGAAACCCCAAACAGGGTGCGTAATTACGTTATCCAGTTTATCCGTAGCCCGTAAATCTTTTCTCTCAGCACTGTATGCTACGCACTCCAAAGTAATTTTTTTTATTTTCTCGAAACGAAAAAGCATATCGCGGCTTTCGAAGCCTTCAAAAAACTTTTCGTTAAATAATTTTAAATTTTCTTTCTGATGTGTGTACTGTTTGTGTTTTAACAATGAGGCATAAACACTGCTTTGGCCTATAAATTGATGAACTGTATTTACATAATTCTGATTGGCAATAAAATTCAGGTTAATAATCCCGTTTTGCGGTGTCCTTTCGCCGGTAAAAACAAATATTTTTTTCTTAACCTCATCAATTCCTATTTCATTCCGCGCATCGCATGAAACAACAGGCACTCCTAAAACATCTTCTAATTTTTCTTTGTCAATTTGTATTCCGTTGGCAAGCGCGGCATCAATCATATTCAGCACCAACATGCAGGGGCGGCCCAAATCAATTAATTGAGTTGCAAGTAATAAATGGCGTTTTATATTCGAGGCATCTGTTACAATTAAAATCACATCGGGGTAATCCGGATTTTTTTCATCCATCAGCACGTTAAAAGTAACTTCCTCGTCCAACGATTTGGGAAACAAACTGTATGTACCGGGCAAATCAATAACGCGGAACCATTGTATTTTCTTTTTGTATTCGTGCTTATAAACGCCGGTTTTTTTATCTACTGTAACGCCCGGATAATTTCCTGTTTTTTGTTTGAGGCCCGTAAGCGCGTTAAAAAGTGTTGACTTCCCGCAATTGGGATTTCCGACTAATGCAATTTTAATTTGCTCGCCGGCTGAAAATTTTTTTTGTAAAGAAGAAAGTAAATCGCCTGGGTGCACAGCCCGAAATTAATTAATTATAACCGATTGCGCTTCAGATTTACGGATGCTCACCAAAGTGCCGTTTACTTCAAAAGCAAAAGGGCAACCCAGAGGAGCTATGTGCTGCAACGTAATTGTTTCGCCCGGAATGCAACCCATTTCAATAAGTTTTAAGGCAAGGGTATTATCGGTAAAGCCATTGATAACGGCGCTTTTACCAACCAACAATTGCGCTAAGGTTTTTACCCTGTTTTCCATCTTACAAATTTACGAAATAAGAGGGAATATTTTATACCCCGTTTGAGGTATTTAAAATAAAAACCCCTCTGAAAAACAGGATTCAGAAGGGTTCAAAGAGCTTGTTAAAATTAATCCTTTTTAATGTCGAATTTCCACTCTTTAGCGAAGGCAGACTGGGCTTCCTGTGCCGTTTTTAAAGCTTTACCGTAATCCGCTTCAAATTTCTCGGCGTATTTTCCCACATTAGCAATATCTTCTTCAGTAACCTGCGAAGTATCTTTGGTCATAATCATCACCATTTGTTTGCCTTCGTTTTCGGCAAGGATATTAATGGTTTTAAAATAGGCGGTAGCTGCTTCAAGGTAATCCTTCTTCTCGGCAAAAGGTTGCATTTTCGCGCACTGTTCTACACTGCTTTTTGCCTGTGCAGCAAAAGTTTCGTAAGCCATTTTTAAAGAATCAAGATTATGGCCGTCTATCTGATTAAAAAATGCATTCGTAATCGGGGTCAATTTTTTTTCGATGGCAATAAGGGAATCGTTGTACTTAACGGCATCGTCTTTTGTAGGGCCGCAGGAAGTAAGTATGAGAGTTGCGAAAGTGGCAAAGGATAAAATTAATTTTTTCATAAATTGTATTTTTAAAGGTTAAATTTTAACAATGATAAATAAAAAACCCCGATTTTTCAATCAGGGTTGCTTTATTTTTATGATAAGAAATTAATAGCGGTAATGCTCAGGTTTATAAGGGCCGGTAACTGAAACACCGATATAAGCAGCTTGCTCGGCATTAAGTACATCTAATTCCGCGCCTAATTTACCTAAGTGCAACATGGCTACTTTTTCATCTAAAATTTTAGGCAGGGTATATACTTTTTTCTCGTATTTATCAGAGTGCTGCCATAATTCTAACTGGGCCAGGGTTTGATTGGTAAATGAGTTGCTCATTACAAATGAAGGATGGCCTGTAGCGCAACCTAAGTTTACCAAACGTCCTTCAGCAAGAACAATCAGGTCTTTTCCGTCAATCGTATACTTATCAACCTGTGGTTTAATTTCATCTTTTGTTTTGCCATAGTTTTTGTTTAACCAGGCCATATCGATCTCGGTATCAAAGTGGCCGATGTTACAAACGATCGCGTTATGCTTCATAGTTTTAAAGTGGCGGTCAACCACAATATCTTTATTACCTGTTGTAGTTACAATGATATCGGCAATTTTAACCGCGTTATCCATTTTCATTACCTGGTAACCGTCCATACAGGCTTGTAAAGCACAAATAGGGTCAATTTCAGTAACAATAACACGCACACCTTGCGAAGAAAGTGATTGTGCAGAACCTTTTCCAACGTCTCCGTAACCTGCTACAACGGCAACTTTACCGGCAAGCATTAAATCAGTAGCACGGCGTATCGCATCCACTAAACTTTCGCGACAACCATATTTGTTATCGAATTTAGATTTGGTAACCGAATCGTTTACGTTAATAGCAGGTAACAATAATGTTCCCGCTTTCATACGCTCATACAAGCGATGCACTCCGGTAGTAGTTTCTTCAGAAAGTCCTTTGATGCCAGAAGCCAATTCAGGATATTTATCAAATACCATATTGGTTAAATCGCCACCGTCATCTAAAATCATGTTTAAAGGCTTGCGATCTTCGCCAAACCAAAGGGTTTGTTCAATACACCAGTCAAACTCTTCCGCATTCATACCTTTCCAGGCATAAACAGAGATACCGGCAGCGGCAATTGCGGCGGCGGCGTGATCCTGTGTAGAGAAGATATTACAAGAGCTCCAGGTAACTTCGGCTCCTAATTCAGTTAATGTTTCAATTAAAACCGCGGTTTGAATGGTCATGTGCAGGCAACCTGCAACGCGCGCGCCTTTTAAAGGTTTTTTTGCGCCGAATTCTTTGCGAAGCGACATTAAACCGGGCATTTCGGCCTCAGCTAATTTAATTTCTTTGCGGCCCCAGGCGGCGAGACTCATGTCTTTTACTTTGTACTTTGTGTAAGTTGCAGTTGCTGTTGGCATGTTAAAATAATTTAAGTGTTATATTTACGGGTGCAAAGATACGGCAAAGCTCAATAAAACACAAATAAACCCCATTGACCCGAAATAGCCCTGAAATAACGTGTTACAACGCCGGTAAAGCCTTAAAACTGGCTTTGTTGGAACTGGATGAACTTGCCCTTTTTTATAGTTTGAACGATAAACGCGAGATAGAAAAAAAAGCTGCACTTTATGTTGCAAAAAATGTATTGGACGATGAGGCTGTTGAAATTTTTTATCATTCCAATGGCAGGCCCTATCTTAAAAATGGGATAAAAATTTCAGTTTCACACGCATATAACAAATTGGCCGTTTTGTTTTCGTTTAACAAAAAAGAGATTGGTATTGATATCGAAAAAGTGCGTGATAAAATTTTAAAAATTAAAGCGAAGTTTTTGTCGGCCGCAGAGTTGAAAGAACTTGAGCAAGCTTCTTTGGAAAAATATACACTTTACTGGGGGGCAAAAGAAGCCGTTTATAAAGCACATTGTACCGAAGGTTTGTTATTTGCCGAAGAGATAGCAGTTGAGCCTTTTACACTTTTTGAAAAGGGAGGAAAAATCCATGTACAGGTAGCCCGTGCCGGTTCAGAAAAAAAGTATATTTTGCATTACCAAATTTTAAACGAATACGTTTTGGTTTATACGGATAACGAAGGTGAATAAAATTCTTTCTGAAATATATGCGGCGCAAAAAAAAAACAAAGCGCAACTCGCCGTTTTAATCGACCCCGATAAATTTAATATTGAGCTTGTAAAGCTTTGCAACAAATGCGCGGTAAGTTATTTTTTTGTGGGAGGAAGCAAATTACATAACGGCAATATTGAAAAAACTGTTTCTTCGATAAAGAAAATTTCTAAAATTCCGGTCGTGATTTTCCCGGGGGATGAAAAACAATTGAGCGCAAGGGCTGATGCCGTTTTATTTTTATCGCTCTTGTCGGGAAGGAATGCCGATTATTTGATCGGTAAACACGTTTTGGCGGCGCCTGTTATTAAAAAGAAAAAACTGGAATGTATTTCAACCGCATACATTTTAATTAAGGGTGGTAAAAAATCGGTTACACAAAAGGTAACTAAAACAAAGCCCTTACGTTCTACTAAAGAGATTGTAAATACGGCAATAGCAGGCGAGCTACTTGGCTTTAAATTAATTTACCTTGAGGCAGGAAGCGGTGCCAAAACTTCAATCCCGGCCAAAGTTATCTCTGAAGTTAAAAAATCCGTATCTATTCCCGTTCTTGCAGGGGGAGGAATCGATACAAAAGAAAAAGCTTCAGGGGCCATAAAAGCCGGTGCTGATATTATTGTGGTAGGAAATGCCCTTGAAAAAGATGTTTATTTAATAAAAAAACTATCTTCGCTTTTTAAGAGTTTAAATTAATCGGTTTAAAAAGTATATTTGAATGTTAATTGGTGTCGTTTGTTTAATGAAATTGCTAAAAGCTTTTAATCAGGTATGAAAATTGTTGCTATTTCACAACCCAAAATGATTGAGAATGAACATCTCATCATTCAGCAATTATTTGAAGCGGGACTGGACACTTTTCATATCCGCAAACCACGCCTGCGCACCAAGCAACTGATGGAGTATATTGAAAAAATACCCGCGCAGTTTCATAACCGCCTTATTATTCACAGCCACCACCGACTTGCCCGTAAATACAATTTACTGGGAGTTCATTATACCCGTCTGCACCTGGAACCAACTTTTAAAAACTGGTGGCGCGAGAAGAAACTGGCTTTTGTAAAACGCAAATTAATCAAAACTTCCTCACATAATAAGCTGGCAAGTTTATACGACCAAAGTGAAATTGCTTTTGATTATGTTTTTCTTTCCCCGATTTTTGATTCGATTACAGGAAAATACCAAAGTGGTTTTTACGAAGATTCGATTAAAGCAGCGGTACAAAAAACCGGGCTTAAAATTGTTGCGCGCGGCGGCATAGATATTACCCGCATCGAAAAAGTAAATGAATTGGGTTTTTTCGGTATGGCTCTGTATAGTTGCCTTTGGAACAGCCAGACACCGCTTGAGGAATATCTTAAAATTATACATCGCTGTAATGAATTGGGAATAAAAGTTGAGTAAATTACTACAAATTTACCCGGATGAGTTTTAGGTTAATTATACTAACAATGCCTTCGCCTGTAAAGAATGAAACAAAACTTATTTGTAATTTATTAAATAACGGATTACAAATACTTCATGTGCGCAAACCGGAGTTTTCCAAGACAGAATTAAAAAATTATCTGGCAGGAATTCCCGTTAACTATCATAAAAAAATTGTCATTCACTCGCACTATTCGCTTCTCAAAGAATTTAATTTAAAAGGAATTCATCTGACTGAAAAATCGAGGAAAAAAAAATTACCTGCTTATTTTAACATGCAGAAGCATTCATTATCAACCTCTTTTCATTCTATAAAGGAAATTCAAAGCTCAAAAAGAAAATACGATTACATTTTTTTGAGCCCGGTTTTTAACAGCATCAGCAAGAAAGGTTACAAAAGCAATTTTACGGAACAAGAATTAAAAGTATTTCTTAAAGAAAAGAAAAACATCATTGCCTTAGGCGGAACTATTCCGGCAGTTATGAAAAAATTAAAACGAATGAATTTTAAAGGGACTGCTGCTCTTGGTTTTGTGTGGGGAAATAAAAATCCGTTAAAAGCTTACAGGCAACTGGCATCAAAAATCAAGTAAGCCGTTTTTAAGATTAAAAACTTTTTTAAACCCTTTTTCTCTCAGTAATTGTGCTGCTTTTTTGCTTCTTGCTCCACTGGCACAATGCACGATAATTTCTTTTTCAGGACTTAACTTTTCAAGATTTTCGTTTAATGTATTAAGAGGTATTAAAACTCCACCAATATTTTTTAAATCATATTCGCTTTTTTCACGCACATCTATCAACTGAAAATTCTCTTCGGCAGAAATTTTATTTTTCAGTTCCTGCGCGGAAATCTCGCTTGCGGCTCCACAGAACAATTCATAATCAATTAATTTTTTAATTTCTTTATTTACAGGGTTCAGTTCCACTTTGAAAGTATTAAATTGCATTGTTAAAGCATCAAAACTGAGTAATTCTCCGCTTAAAACATTCCCGATTCCTGTAATTATTTTTATTGCTTCGTTAATCATTAAAGTGCCGCAAATTCCGGGCAACACACCAAGCACACCCGTTTCCGAGCAATTAGGAACTTCTCCTTCCGCAGGAGGTTCCGGATAAAGACAACGATAAGTAGGACCATTTTTATAATTAAACACAGAAACTTGTCCTGCAAATTTAAAAATAGAACCGAAGACCAAAACTTTATTCAACATAACGCAGGCATCGTTTACCAAATAACGCGTTGCGAAATTATCAGAACCATCAATAACAATATCATATTGCAAAATTACTTCACGCGCGTTTTCAGATGTGAGATATGCGACATGAGATACGAGATCGATATGATAATTTTGCTTAGATAATTTTTCCTTCGCGACTTCTGCTTTGTATTTTCCAACATCTTCTGCAGAAAATAAAATCTGGCGCTGTAAATTACTTTCTTCTACTTTATCAAAATCAATAATACCTACAGTACCTACTCCTGCCGCAGTTAAATATTGCAAAACAGGACAGCCTAATCCGCCCGCGCCCACAACCAAAACTTTTGCCTGTTTTAGTTTCAATTGACCCTCCTCTCCCATTTCAGGGAGAAACAAATGCCTCGCATATCTTATTTTTTCTTTTTCGCTTAACATTTAAATTTCGTTAAAGGCTCTGTCCCAATCTTTCCAAACCGGTTCGTAGCCTTGTTGTTTAATTACTTCAGCAATTTCTTTCGGACTTCGTTCATCACTGATTTCAAATTGCTCTAATGATTGTGGTTCTACTGAGTATCCACCGGGATTTGTTTTACTTCCCGCGCTGATGCTTGTTATTCCCAATTTAATAACGTGGTTACGGAATTTTTCGCTCTCACGCGTTGAAAGTGATAATTCCACCTCTTCATTAAATATCCTGTAAGCACAGATTAACTGCACAAGTTCTTTGTCGGTCATAAACTCCGCAAAACTTTTCATCGAAGAAGTTTCGGCATTACCCAATTCAATCGGACGTAATCTTGGAAAAGAAATTGAATATTTAGTTTGCCAGTATGTTTTTTCCAAATAGTCAAGGTGCAGTGCCGTAAAAAAACAATCCGTACGCCATTCTTCTAATCCGATCAAAACTCCCAATCCGATTTTATGCACTCCCGCTTTTCCGAGTCTGTCGGGAGTTTCCAGCCGGTAATCAAAATTTGATTTTTTTCCTTTGGGATGATGCAGTTTATAATTTTCCTTATGATAAGTTTCCTGGTAAACCAAAACGGTGTTTAAGCCTTCTTCCGATAAAATTTCATACTCATTCTGATCGAGAGGCTGAACCTCAATAGAAATAAGCGAAAAATACGGTTTGATTAAATGTATTGCGTGCTTTAAGTAATCAACTCCCACTGTTTGATTTGCTTCGCCGGTAACTAAAAGAACATGGTCGTAACCCATTACTTTTAATGCTTCAACCTCTCTCAGAATTTCCGTATCCGTCAGTGTTTTTCGTTTTATTTTATTATCGTAACTGAAAGCGCAATAAGTACAAATATTCTGGCACTCGTTACTTAAATACAAAGGTGCATACATTTGCATGGTTTTGCCGAATCGCTTTTGCGTAAGTGTATGACTGAGTTGTGCCATTTGCTCCAGGTAAGGAGCGGCAGCGGGAGAAATTAAAGCTTTAAAATCTTCGAGTGTCCGTTTTTCTTTTTGCAAAGCAAGCACAACATCTCCTTCGGTCTTGGAGAGGATACTTTGTTTTATTTCTTCTCTGTTGTATGCGTCAAATATTTGTGTGAACATTTTAGTCTTCTAAAAACGCTGTTAAAGGACTGCTCGCCTCCGCAAAATTTTTCGGTTTTGCCAGTTTTGCTTCATAGGCAATACGACCAGCTTCCACCGCCATTTTAAATGCTATTGCCATTTGCACCGGGTTTTCAGAAACAGCAATTGCCGTATTCACTAAAACCGCATCAGCGCCCATTTCCATTGCAGCAGCAGCGTGTGAGGGTGCTCCAAGACCCGCATCAATCACCACAGGTACTTTACTTTGCTCAATAATGATTTCTAAAAAATCCTTTGTACGCAAACCTTTATTACTTCCTATTGCGGAACCTAATGGCATTACAGCAGCAGTTCCCGCTTCTTCCAAACGTTTACACAAAACCGGGTCGGCGTGGATATAAGGCAATACAATAAAACCAAGCTTCACCAATTCTTCGGCAGCTTTTAAAGTTTCAATCGGGTCGGGCAATAAATATTTCGGGTCGGGATGAATTTCTAATTTCAACCAGTTTGTTTCAAGTGCTTCTCTCGCTAATTGCGCCGCAAATATTGCTTCTTTCGCGTTTCGAACGCCCGAAGTATTAGGTAATAAGTTGAATTGCGCGTGCGACAAATGGTTTAGGATGTCATCATTTTCTTTTTCAATATTCACCCGCTTTAAAGCAACCGTTATTAATTCTGAACCGGATGCCAACAAAGCTTCCTCCATTAACTGAGAGGAAGAAAATTTTCCTGTACCGGTAAATAAACGCGAGTGAAAAATTTTACCTGCTATAATTAATTCCTTTCTCATTGCCTGATAAATAATTTTGATTTTGTATTAAGTGCTTTTATTAATTCTTTTATAGTGTCTAATTTATTTTCCGCGTTCGTAATTACACTTGCAACTGCAACCCCGTAAATACTCGTTTCCAGAATCTCAGAAATATCGTTTACAGTAATTCCTCCTATTGCAATAATCGGTATGCAAATATTTGCTGATTTACATTTTTCATTAATGCTTTTGTAGCCTTCCGTTCCTAAAATCGGGCTTAGTTTTTCTTTCGTTGAAGTGAACCTGAAAGGCCCGAGCCCTATATAATTTACCCCCGCCGCTGCGTGTACCTTAATATCTTCAAATGTATTTGCGGTTCCGCCAATAATAAAATTATTACCCAGAATTTTTCTTGCTTCAGCGATACTTATGTCTTCCTTCCCCAGGTGTACACCGTCTGCACCGATTTCTTTTACCAAGGAAACATTGTCGTTAATAATTAATTTGGCTTTGTATTTTTTACAAACTGCTAAAGTTTCCAGGGCGATTTGTTTCCAATCTGTGTAAGGTTTATTCTTAACGCGCAACTGAACCCAATCAACGCCGGAGGCACAAGCTTCTTCTGCCAGTTGTACATGACTTTTGCCCGGTAACTCCTGCGTTATATAATGCAATTTTGAAATCATAATTTATGATACCCCAATAATGTTTTGTTACTGCCTAAATATTTTTCGGCATAATCTTTTGCTTTTAAACACGTCCGATGTAAATCTTCCCCTTTGGCAAGATTGGCTGTTATGGCAGAGGACAATACACAGCCTGAGCCATGCTTTTCAGTCATATTTTTTCCTTTCGGGCGGAATGAAAATGATTTCCCCTCTTTCAAAAATAAAGTATCATAACCGGTTTTTTTTTCATTGTGTCCACCTTTTAAAAAAACATGGCAGAACCCCGACAGATATTTTGCATTTTCTTCCGCAGATTTACTTTTTCCCAACAATAGCACTTCCGGTATGTTAGGTGTGATTAAATAAATTTTTGATAACGTTCCTTCTAAGAGAGAAAAATCAATTTGCTTATGAAATTCAAAACCCGCGCTTGCTTTCAGAATCGGATCCCAAATCAGTTTCAGATTTGAGATATGAGATGTAAGATGTGAAACTACTTTATCCAAAATCTGTAAACTTTCAATCAATCCGATTTTTACGTACTCAAAAGTGAATCTCTTTCTTAAAATTTCAATCTGCTCAATTATTTTTTCAACCGGAATCCAATCTACATCCTTAAACTCATTATCGTTTTGAAACGTATTGGCAGAAATTACAGCAAGCCCCTTCACTTTATTGGCTTCAAATGTTTTTATATCCGCAAGCACACCCGCCCCACCACTCGGGTCGAAACCGGCAATGCTTAACACATATTTTCTTTCTGTACTCACTTTTCGAATTGCAAAATTTTCAACTTATGCCTTCTTGCCAGGTCTTCTTTATCCAATGATTGCAGCCACGCTTCTGCTTCTTCCACTTTATTAAAAACACGCGTGGGAAGAATAGGCCTGTTTATATGCAAATAAAAATTAGCAAGGATTTTTTGCGACAAAGAATGAATTACAAAAGCATCTGCCAACGTAAACAAAGTCCCCCTGCCACGAGAAAGGTATTTCATCACTTCCGTGTTCACACTTGTATATTCCCCTGCAATACGCAGCGACATATGCGTTATGCCTTTAGTAAGGGCTTTAACAGCCTCTTCAAGTTCATGAGTTTCCTCCATGGTATACTCCTTATTAGCCCCGTAAAAAAACTGAATAATCCCATCATCACGCAACTCCACTTTAGTGTGCGGCAATTCCAGCCTATCAATTATTTTATACGGCTTATTCATTACAGGTATACTTCACTTCCTTTTTCTTTAAACTCGTTTGATTTTTCTTCCATTCCTTTTATCAGCGCCAAATCTTCTCCTAATCCTTGTTTCTCGGCGTAGTCGCGCACATCCTGGGTAATCTTCATTGAGCAGAAATGCGGGCCGCACATGGAACAGAAATGGGCAATTTTTGCTCCATCGGCAGGTAACGTTTCATCGTGAAATTCTCTTGCGGTATCGGGATCAAGCGATAAATTAAACTGGTCTTCCCAGCGGAATTCAAAGCGCGCTTTACTTAAAACATTATCTCTGTATTGAGCTCCCGGGTGTCCTTTTGCCAAATCCGCGGCGTGTGCTGCAATTTTATAAGCTATAACTCCATCTTTCACATCTTTTTTATTGGGCAAACCTAAATGTTCTTTCGGAGTAACATAGCACAACATCGCTGTACCGAACCAACCAATCATAGCAGCTCCGATCGCAGAAGTGATGTGATCATAACCCGGAGCAATATCAGTTGTCAACGGGCCAAGTGTATAAAAAGGCGCTTCGTGACATTCCTTTAATTGCTTGTCCATGTTTTCTTTTATCATGTGCATGGGCACATGGCCGGGGCCTTCAATCATCACCTGTATATCGTGCTTCCAAGCAATTTTTGTAAGCTCGCCCAAAGTTTCTAACTCGCCAAACTGTGCAGCATCATTTGCATCGGCAATACAGCCGGGGCGTAAGCCATCTCCCAATGAAAAAGCTACATCATAAGCTTTCATGATTTCGCAAATATCTTCGAAGTGGGTATATAAAAAATTTTCTTTATGGTGCGCCAAACACCATTTTGCCATGATGCTTCCACCGCGCGAAACAATTCCTGTAATACGTTTTGCAGTTAAAGGAACATACCGTAACAAAACTCCTGCGTGAATAGTAAAATAATCCACACCTTGCTCGGCTTGCTCAATTAATGTGTCGCGGAAAATTTCCCAGGTTAAATCTTCCGCTTTTCCGTTTACTTTTTCCAAAGCCTGGTAAATAGGAACAGTTCCCACCGGCACAGGGCAATTACGGATAATCCATTCACGTGTTTCATGAATATTTTTTCCGGTAGATAAATCCATCAGAGTATCTCCGCCCCAACGGCAACTCCATACTGCTTTTTCAACTTCCTCTTCAATGCTTGAACTTACTGCAGAATTTCCGATGTTTGTATTAATCTTCACCAAAAAATTTCTTCCGATAATCATCGGCTCGCTTTCGGGGTGATTGATGTTGTTTGGGATAATGGCACGGCCTGCAGCAATTTCATCCCGAACAAATTCAGGAGTAATTAAATTCTTCGGCGTATTTGCACCGAAACTATTTCCCGCGTGTTGTGCACACAGGTTTGATTTTTTTACTTCGTCAATCCGTTGGTTTTCGCGAATGGCAATGTACTCCATCTCAGGAGTAATAATGCCTTGCTTTGCGTAGTGCAATTGCGAAACATTTTTTCCGGGTTTTGCTTTCAACGGTTTACGGATGTGCTCAAAACGTAAAGTATCCAAGCTTTTATCATTGAAACGTTCGCGCCCGTATTCAGAACTGATTTCTTTCAACTCTTCCGCATCGCCGCGTTTTAAAATCCATTCTTCGCGCAGGCGGGGTAATCCCTTTTTCAAATCAATTTGAATATTCGGATCGGTATAAGGCCCGCTTGTATCGTACACGGTAACCGAATCATTTTTTTCAATCTTGTTATTGCCATTAAATTTATGCATGGTATCTGTCAATACAATTTCGCGCATGGCGACTTTTATATCGTGAATTTTTCCGTTCACATAAATTTTTTTGGAAGCTGTAAGTGGCTCGCGTGTAATAACACTTTCCTGTTTCGGGGTTTTATCTTTTGCTTTCATAATTTTGTTTTTTCTTTTCTATTTCCAATTTCGTGTCTCATATTTCTTACCTCGCACCTCTCACCCGCCCTGTGTGGCTTTTATTATCGTTATTTTATCGTTTTCATCTAAAATTTTACTCAGCCATTCAGCTTTAGGAATAACCTCATTGTTTACCGCCACAGCAATTCCCTTTTGGTTTTGAATTCCGTTTTGCTCAAGCGCTGCCATAAGATTTGCATCCTGAGCAAGCGCACAATTTTGATTATTTACAAAAACATTCATTCTTAAAAAATTTTGTAAACCGTACTGGCGGGGGATAAATAAGAAAGACGGGAGGTCTTCTTTACTTTTCCCTTCGCAGGCATTATCCTGTTCAGGTTCGAAGGGTTTTTCTCAGCGAGGCAGTTGTTGAGTCAGAGAGTTATTGATTTGTTGATTAAATACAATCTATAATTAACCAAATCTATAACTCTATAATTGCTTAACTCTATAACTGCTTAAGCACCCCTAAAGTTTACTATAACAAATTTATGAAAGAAATTGACTTAAACAAGTCAAAAGAAATTAATACTTAGCCCCACCCACCCCGATGTTTTCAACCGGGTGCCAGGTAGTTTTAATTTCCTGTAAATCAGAAATGAAGTACGGACCTTGCTCTTTTTCCAAAAGCCAGTTTTTGTTCCAGAAGAAGGATCGTTTAACATTTAAAGAGGCATTTTCACCAATAGTCTTTTTCTCAGCAGCATCTTTCCTGCAATAAATAATCGCGTTTACATCCATGTGCGAAGAAAAATGCGAATGTAATTCTGTGCTGGTACCGGTCAGGATATTTACCACACCGCCGGGCACATCGCTTGTTGCAAGCACCTCAGCAAAAGTTATTGAACATAAAGGTTTTTTCTCGGAGGCAAGAACTATACAGCTGTTTCCTCCCGCAATAACCGGCATGATAACAGAAACTAATCCTGCTAAAGAAGTATTTTCATCTGCAATGATAGCAACCACACCTGTAGGTTCAGGAACTGAAAAATTAAAATGAGAAGATGCCACCGGATTTACCGAACTGAAAATCTGTTGATATTTATCACACCAACCGGCATAATATACAATACGATCGATACTTAATTTAACTTCTGCTTCTGCTTGTTTCTTATCAGAGCCCTGTTGTATTAATTCATTCACAAATTGCTCTTTTCTTCCTTCCAACATTTCAGCTATGCGGTACAAAATTTGCCCGCGATTAAAGGCTGCTTTCCCTGTCCAACTGCTTTGCGCCGCACGGGCAACTACAACCGCGTTACGAAAATCTTTTCGCGACGAAAGGCACATATTGGCAATGCAATTTTTCTTCCTATCGTATAAAGAATAAAACCGGCCACTCTCCGTACGGGGAAATTGTCCGCCGATAAGTATTTTGTATGTTTTTAAAATTTCTTCTCTGTTCATGATGATGTAAAACTACAAATTTTTTCTTCTCACCGGGCTATCCCAGTTATTTTCCGAAAAACTCAGGTGAAAGGCAAATAAAAGAAAAATGGTAAGCCCTGTGTTCAAAATAAGCAAATGAAAGTATGCCGCCGCGCGATACAAACTGAAATAAGTAGCACGCGTATCCGTACTCAGGTATCTGTCGGGGATTACAAGACACTCAATAAGTGTAAATAAAAGCATTACTGCCGCAAGCGATTCAAAATTGCGTAATATAAAATACTTTAATTTTCGCCGGTTAACCAATGGTTCTCCCCATGTATGAATGAGATAATAACTTCCGTAAAGCGTTTGCGCAAAAAGTAAAGCCTGGTGTTTTGAGTTATGTTCTGAAAAAAATTCTTTAGTGCTTAAAATTTTAAAGTGTTTTAAATCTTTTCCATACTTTTTGTTCAACTCCTTTATTTTTAAAACTGCTTCATAAGGTACTTCACCTTCGAAAGCTTGTGAAGGGAGACAACGAAGATGCATTTTTTTGCAAGTGGATTTAAGCTGTGTTTGTGTAAATGTTTTTTCGGATAAACTTCCTTCTTCATCTAAAAATTCAAACGAAGAATTATAAAATTTAAGGTTACCTAAAATATTTTCGTCGCTGAGTTTATTCTGAATTAATATTTTTTTTGCCTCGGCAAGCAATTGGTCCTCTTTAGATGTACGTTTCTTTTCCGAGACAAGCAGGTCTTCTATATTAATTCCCTTTTTCATTCAGGTTTTTATAGTATCAAAGATAAACCCTTTCTCTGATAATTGTTCAATGGCGCGCGGCAAAGCGTAGGTTACATTTTTCTTAGCTTTTTTGTTATCATGAAAAACAATTACCGAACCGCTTTTTACATGTTTCACCACATTATTCAAACATTTTTTAGGAGTGATCGTCTTCCTGTAATCATAACTCAACACATCCCACATAATTATTTTATACTGTTTGGAAATATGTTTTGCCTGGGTACGACTGATTCTTCCATAGGGCGGACGGAACAAAGGCGTATTATAAATCGTTTCAAATTTTTTTATGTTTTTGTAATAGGTGTAATTCGGGTTCTTCCAACCACTCATGTGATTAAAGGTGTGATTGCCCACCACGTGTTTTTCTAAAAGTTGTTTAAATAGTTCGGGGTGCTTGCAAATATTTTCTCCCACACAAAAAAAAGTAGCCTGAATTTTATAAGTGTCCAATGTTTCTAAAATAAAAGGCAATAACTCGGGTGTAGGGCCGTCATCAAAAGTGAGATAAATTTTATTTTCAGTATTCGGTAAATTCCAAAAACACTGAGGGTATAAAGCGCGAAGTGTTTTCGGAGGTGAAACCGGTAAGAGCATTATTTTTGAATTGGCTGCGGCGGTCCCTGCATTTCCTCTTGCGGAATTACAGCCGGTAAACGTTGTTCAAAGCGTTTAGCCAGTTCCATTTCTCCGTTGACGCGTGCAACCTGCATGAGGCTTATCATAAGTTCTTTGGCACGACGAATTTCTCCCGCATAAGCCGCTTTATGATGGCCGGGCAATTTGTTGTAATATTTTAAATCGCCTTCAAACAGTGTAAATAATTTTTCAGCAAGAGGAACCGCCTTTTTATTTTCACCCGCCTGGAAATACCCGATGGTAATGCTGTACATGGTTGCATCAAAAGGAACTGTTTCTTCCGGCATTTCTTTCATCGCTTTATCCAGAATTTTTACAGCTTTGTCTTTTTTACCCTGTTGGATCAACGCGCTGGAAAGCCCTCCCATTTGTATACGCATGTTAGAAGCAAAACGCAAAGAATTTTCATCTAAATAAACTCCGGGGGTACTCATACCGCCCCATTGGAATTTATTCATAATGTTATCGTACATTTTATCAACATTGATACGCGCGCCGCCCTGCATTTCTTCTTTGGTAGACTTA
>DATMMV010000107.1:0-3658 GCA_035569635.1 Bacteroidia bacterium
CTAATTCGAAATTCTTCATGAATAAAAGAAACATTAATTTAAACTTGCAATATCTTTATTCGGATAACGCTAAATATACAGCTAGAGAACTTGATAAAATAAAGCAGCTACTTAATCATTAATTTGATGCGATTGCGATGAAAAAACACTATTCCATGATTATTATGTAAATCGTCACCCGAATATGTACTTAATTATTTCAGAATAGGGAAGAATAAAAAATTCGTTGTGTTTTTTGAAAACAGCCTGGCTTATGAGTTTTACGCTAGTCCGGATTGGGATACTCCGGAACAACCCAATTATAATAAGTTTACTGCTATATTAAACGACTCCATCCAAAAAGGCATTAATCCGCAGGAAAATAAAAAAGTATTATCAGAGTTTTTAAAGAAAATAAAAAGCAAAATAAAAAAACTGGGAGAATAATTTAATTGTTTAAATTTGAAATGGCGAACCACTTAGGGAATAATATGAAAAAAATAGTCTTCTCACTTTTAATAAGTAGCTCTGCCTGGCTGTCAGCCCAGATAGTAATAACAGATAATTCCTACAAGCAAGTACTCGGTGCCACAAAAGAACAGTTAGAGGCCGTTAAAACACGGAAGCTCGCCGTTATTCTTCAGACGCCGAACAGCAAACGCTTAGAGGAAAAAGATATTAAGAATAGCCCGGAGATTATTGAAAAGATTAAAAAATATTTTGACAACCTCAATAGTGAGCTCAAGACAATAGTGCCGCAATACTGGACTTATACCAAAAATATTGAATTTATAACGGAAGAAAAAGCAATTCAATTATGCGAAGCAGGAAACAAGGAATATGCGGTAATGGGATTTGTATATAATACGGGGGTAGGCAATGTAAGAACTTATCTCCAGTATAAGGAAATAGGAAATCAAAAAGAAAAACTCGGTGTACCTACCAGTAAAGGTGATGATAAAGATTGGTCTTACACAGATGGTAATTGTAAAATTTTTGTAAAACCTATTGAACTTTTAAAAATCCATACCACTCATTTTGAAATTCCTGTGGGCGATCTTCATCCGGGCAAAGCCGACATAATTACGGGTATTCAATGCTTGAAATTAATGTTTGAGGAAGGCAAAGAATTAGCTGACGTGAAAACGAATAAGGAGATCATTAAATCCAAGATTCTATTATTGAATAAAGACTGGATGAATGCTAAGCTAAGCGAGGAAGACATTAAGAAAGCTTATCCTCATCCCTATAAATTGGTTGATGCCGGAGAATACAATCAGATAGTCGCGTCAAAAGATAAACAATATTGTTGCCTTGCTTCATTGCCGCATTTATGGAATAACACAAAAGGAAATAGTTCAGCAAACAACACGTTTGAAACTCGTTTCATGTCGGTGGTTATCGACCTTGAAACCGGAAAACTCGTTAATTATGAAGATAATAATGAGGGACTTTTTACTTCTGTGCGCATTGGCAAAAAAGTGTTGAAAAACATAGCAGATTAAATTAGATTATACAATATATTCATTGTTTGTCGGAATTAAAAACTTAATAAAGCAATTACATGAAGGTCTTGCCGGAGCTAATCAGCATATACCTCAAAAGAAAAGTCCGGCAAAATATAGAGTTACAAAAACACATCAGCTTAATCTTAAATAAGAAGAACTAAGGTCAGTAAATACAGGGGTTTTAAAGAAACAACCCCGTCCAAAGGGACGGGGTATTAGCAACGTCTAAAGAAGAAGTTGCGTTATGTCGGGCTGACAAGACTCGAACTTGCGACCCCTAGCACCCCATGCTAGTACACTACCAACTGTGCTACAGCCCGTTTTGTTTTTTTTAATCATTCCAGTATCCCTGGCGGGACTAAAGCCTGATTTTGAGTCGCAAAAATAACATTTTTTTGAAAAAAGCCCTATTTAATAATGAGTTTCCGGCCGTAGAGTTTATCGTTTGAGGCGCCTACGATGCGGTAAATTCCGGAAGGAATATTGGTTGAAGTACGTATGGCAAACATGTAATTATCTTCTTTGCCTATAACGGTTTTAGAATAAAAATCGTTTCCGTCCATATCCCTTAAAACAAAAACTAACTCGTTGTTTTCTGAGTCTTCTGTCAATTTCGGATTGTTTATGGGAATAACACCATGAGTAAGTTGATTTTGTTCTTCATTGAATTTCACTGTTACCAAATCCGAGTAGTAAGCATTTCCGTCATCATCAATTTGCTTCAGGCGGTAATAAGAAATTCCTTTGTAAGGTTGATAGTCGGTTTCAAAATATTCACCGTATTTAGCTCCATTTCCGCCAACAGGCATATCAATTACTTTGGTAAAATCTTTTCCGTTCGTGCTTTTCTCAATGGTAAAATACGCGCCAACGGGTTCGGCATTGATGGTCCATTTAATATCTGTTTTTGTACCATTTTGCGTTACAGAAAAATCAAGCAGGCTGAGGGATTTATCGGCGGCGAATACGCTGAAAGAAGCCAGTAAGAAGCAGAAGGCAAACGATTTAATTTTCATCTAAAAAGTTTTAGCATGGCTAAAGTAAACTTATTATTTTTAAATCAAAATAATGTTTTTCAACAAGTTAGCGTTGATTTTACTTTTTTTGGAGCAACGGTAAATTATAATGAAAAGAGGTTTTTATAGCTTAAAAGAGGCTTAGTTAATACTTAAAACGACCGTATATTTTATTCCTTCTGAAACCAGCGAGCAAAAATATTTTCCCGCAACCAGTTTTTTATCAGGAGTGATCTGGAATTTATTCGTATTGATAGAAGCGGAATAAACCGAAGTGGTATACACCGAATTGCCCGATTCATCGTGAATTGTTATCTGCATTTCGTGATTATTTTCTATTCCCGAAAAATCGATAGTAAATTCTCCCGAATTCGGATTCGGGTAAATAGTAAACGTAATGTTTTTGTCTTTTATGAAATTAATACTTACCACATTAAAATATTTAAACTTCCCGTTCTTATCCGTTTGTTTTAACCTGTAATACGAAGTTCCGGTTAAAGGACTTGCATCGACTGTTGCGTAATCCAATTTAACAAGACTGTTTCCGTTAAATGCTTTTGTATTTACAGTTGCAATTTCAGTAAAGTGTATGGCATCGGTACTTCTCTCAATGGTAAAATAATTATTATTTGTTTCGGTAGATGTACTCCAGGTAATATCCACGCGACTGTCTTTTGTCACTGCATTAAAAGAAAGTAAGTCTATCGGTAAAGGATTCCACCCGGTTGTTTTGCTTCCTAAAGTAAATGTTGAAAAAGATGTAAATGCGGTAGGTGCCGAAGTGGAACTCACATTTCCTGCCTGCGGGGTAGCAAAATTACCGAGTGTTGACGAACCACCGATATCAAACCAGGTTGTGGGCGCCGCATTTGTATTTTTTACAATGATAAGATTACTTCCCTGGTAAACAAAATCATTTGTGCCAAAAAATAATTGTATTATTTGATTACCACTTAAACTGTTAGAAGGTTGGTTGGCTCCACCGGCATCTGTACGGTTAATGACCCAATAATGAACTCCGGAAACGGTATCTACAGTATTTGTGGCCGGCATTGTATAACCTAAAGCGCCTGCGTTGGCATTAAACAATTCTGTTTTGTAATTATAAAGTGAAACATCCGAATGATTAACAGTTAATACAACCGGCCTGCAATC
>DATMMV010000108.1:0-20967 GCA_035569635.1 Bacteroidia bacterium
GAATAAAAAATGAAGCGATCAGGCAAAGAAGAATGGAGTACCAAAAAATTAAATTAATGCGAAATAAAAATTTTAACTTACATTTGAATTAACAAGAAACACTATCTAACAATAAGTCCATATTACTTTGAAGACATACAACAAAGGAACATGAACCACTGAATGTTCCCTAAATGCAATCAAGTAACAATTTAGTTCTGTTTCTGCGAAACTTGTTACCTGTTTGTTACTCTAAGCAATCTAAAATGCTTTCATCTCTCTGAAAGATAAATCCTTCCGATGGTTTTACGAATATGCGAATAGATTTAGTTTATAACTGATTTTTCATGTTAAGGTGTAATGAGACCAGGTTTTAATTGATTTTATATGTTTTTGTAGTTTCAAGCTCCTTTTTCATCTAAATTATTCTGCCAATTTGTCATTATTTTGTATATTTACAGCCCCAAAATGGAAAACAAGATAATAGACGAAAGTGTACAAGGCCAAGCACTTGTGTTAGAAGACGGAAACGCAGGCAAAAAGAAACTTTTTTTAGAAAGCTACGGCTGCGCCATGAATTTTTCGGACAGCGAAATTGTGGCTTCTATTTTAAGTAAAAACGGATTCAGCACCACTGACAAAGTAGAAGAAGCCGATGTGATTTTTGTAAATACCTGTGCCATCAGGGAAAACGCAGAATCGCGCGTGCGTCAGCGACTGAAAGATTTTAAAAAACTGAAACGCAAAAATCCGGATATGCTGGTGGGCGTTTTGGGTTGCATGGCCGAGCGTTTAAAAACACAATTTTTAGAAGAAGAAAAAATAGTTGACATGGTGGTGGGCCCGGACTCGTACCGTGATTTACCCAATTTAATTGAACAAGCCGAAGATGGGCGCAAAGCCGTGAACGTAATTTTATCGAAGGAAGAAACGTATGCGGATATTACACCTGTGCGTTTAGGAAGCAACGGAGTAATGGCTTTTATAAGTATTACCCGCGGCTGCGATAATATGTGTAGTTTTTGCGTGGTGCCTTTTACCAGAGGACGCGAAAGAAGTCGTAATCCTGAAAGCATTGTTGCCGAAGCAAAAGATTTATTTGAAAAAGGCTACAGAGAAGTAACGCTGCTCGGCCAGAACGTAGATAGTTATTTATGGAGCGGGGGAGGATTAAAAAAAGAAATTCTTACCGAAGAGCAAAAAGCCAACAGCACAAATTTTGCACAGCTATTGGAGAAAGTAGCTTTAGTGCATCCCGATCTGCGCGTACGTTTCAGTACCTCGCATCCTAAGGACATGAATGATGAAGTGCTGCACATTATGGCCAAACATGAAAACATTTGTAAATACGTGCATTTACCCGTACAAAGCGGAAGCAGCAAAGTTTTAAATAGGATGAACCGTGGTTACGACCGTGAGTGGTATATAGGGAGAATGAACGCGATTAAGAGAATTATTCCTGATTGCGGAATTTCTACGGATGTGATAACCGGTTTTTGCGGAGAAACAGAAGAAGAACATAAAGAAACACTCTCATTAATGGAATTAGTGAAATATGATTTTGCATATATGTTCTTTTATTCGGAGCGCCCCAAAACATTAGCAGAAAGAAAATACGAAGACGATATACCTGAAGAAGTAAAAAAACGCCGCCTTGCTGAAGTAATCGATGTGCAAAGAGCTCACTCGGCTTACCGCATTTCGCAAATGGTTGGAAAAACCTATAAAGTTTTGATAGAAGGAATTTCAAAAAAATCAGGCGAGAGGATGATGGGAAGAAACAGTCAGAATGCGGTAGTTGTTTTTCCGAAAGGCAATTTACAAAAAGGAATTTACGTTAATGTACATATTGACAGTTGCACAAGCACAACACTGATTGGCACCGTAGTTGACTAAAACATACATATTTTTTACAAAAAATGAATCTCCAGGACATTAAACAAAGATTTGGCATTATCGGAAGCTCACCTGCTCTTGAGCGTGATATAGATATTGCACGCCAGGTAGCACCAACTGATTTAAGTGTATTGATTACCGGCGAGAGCGGGACTGGTAAAGAAGTTTTTCCGCAGATCATTCACCAGTTCAGCACGCGCAAGCACGGGCCATATATTGCAGTTAACTGTGGTGCGATTCCGGAGGGAACAATCGACAGTGAATTGTTCGGGCACGAAAAAGGTTCTTTTACCGGCGCGCATGAAGCACGTAAGGGTTATTTTGAAGTCGCGGACGGCGGTACCATTTTTTTGGATGAAGTAGGAGAATTGCCACTTGCCACACAAGCGCGTTTACTTCGTGTGTTAGAAACAAAAGAATTTATCCGTGTTGGTTCAAGCAAAGTTCAGAAAACGGATGTGCGTATTGTTGCCGCAACCAATGTTAATTTGCAGCAGGCCATTGAAAAAGGAAAATTCCGGGAAGATTTATATTATCGTTTAAACACAGTACCCATTTTACTTCCTTCATTACGCGAACGTAAAGAGGACATTTATTTATTATTCAGAAAATTTGCTGCTGATTTTGCCGCAAAATACCGTATGCCGGTTATAAAATTATTACCCGATGCAGAAGTTTTACTTACCAATTATTACTGGCAGGGAAATGTGCGCCAACTGAAAAATATTGCCGAGCAAATTTCTATTATTGAAAAACCCCGCGATATAAGCGCCGATATACTGGCAAAATACTTACCACAGCATACCACCACTTTACCGGGCGTTATAAAACATGATAGTGGTAGCGGCCAGGAATTTTCGGAACGGGAATTGCTGTATAAGGTTTTATTCGACATGAAAAAAGACATGAATGATTTGAAAAAGGTGGTTCATGATATTGTGCAATACAACCAGGGCACTATTTCAAATTTATCAAACGATGATGTGCAGATAATTAAACGCATACATGAAGAAATATTGCCGGTTAACAGCAACCAGGGATTGGTGACTTTTCATCCTGTAAATTCGCCTGTAAAAACAGATAATTTTGTTAAACCTATTGAACTGGAAGAAACACTTTCTTTAAGTGATAATGAAAAAGAAATGATAATGAAAGCGCTTACCAAACACAAAGGTAAACGTAAATATGCCGCCGAAGAATTGGGCATCAGCGAACGCACTTTGTACAGAAAAATTAACGAATACGGAATTAAAGAGTAAGTGAGTTTTGTAAAAACAATATTCGGAAGTAAAACTTTCTCCCCTAAAGGGGAGACGACGTTGCGTACCACGGCGATAGTCGCAAACGCAAGTCAGAGGGGTCGTAGATTAGCATCAGTTATATTGTTTACAGGGATGCTCATAAACTTTGCCGGTTGCAAAATAAAATACGGTTTCAAAGGAATTACTATTCCGCCCGAAGCAAAAACTATTTCGGTTGAAATGTTTAAAAACCAGGCAGATTTAACCGCACCTGCAGAACCACAATTACTTTCGCAAAAGTTGCGCGACGCGGTTTCTTCTCAAACTAATTTAGCCATGATAAAACAAAACGGCGATCTAAAGTTTGAAGAATGCAGAATCACAGCCTATACAAACAATCCGCAGGCGATAGGAAGCACCGATCAAAACGCACTGCGAAGATTGTCTGTAACGATTACGATTAATTATGTAAACAAATTTGATATTTCTAAAGGGTTTACTGACCGCCAGTTTACACGCTATTTTGATTATGACGGTTCTAAAACATTGAGTGCGGTAGAGAGCGACGGGCTTGAGCAGATTAATCGCCAATTGATAGAAGATATTTTTAACGCTGCTTTTAATAATTGGTAAATTACTTATATTTGAATAAATGAAAATAGAAGAATTTATAAACCTTGTAAAAACCCCCGTCAGCGCGGGCGAGGAGCATATTTCTTCTATCGAAAAAATTATTGCCGATTACCCCTATTTTCAAACGGCTCATTTACTTTACACAAAGGCCTTACACAACAGCGGTAATTTAAATTACCATACTGTTCTGAAAAGGACATCCGTTGTTGCCGGCGACAGAGGGCTTTTATACAGGTTAATTCAGCAGCGCCCGGAAGTAAAAACTATTCAGCCCGTAAAAGAAGAAAAAACTCCGGCTGTAAGAGAAGAGAAAACAATTTCAAATATAAGCATTACTTATGATGTCGTTCCTGTTTTAAAAACGGAAACTGCAAAACCGGAAATTGAAAAGGAAGAAGAAGTTAAACCCGAAATAATTATTCGCAATACCAAACAAACCGAAACATTAGACGAAATTGTTTTAAAACCGGTTGTTGAAGCTTACATTGAAACCGAAATCTTAAAAATTACCGAAAAAGACGAACCGGAAAGTACAGAGAGGTCTTTTGGTGATTGGTTAAAGGCGCTCGGCCAACAAACCCCTGCCATACAAACAACTGTAAAATCGGATGAAAAAAGCGAGGAGAAGATTTTTGTACAACCTAAACTGAAGACCAGGTCGGAAAGGCAAAAGCAATTAGACAAACTTTTAGAGGAGGATTTACGTATATCCAAGCCTGACCCAACCAAGCAATTTTATGCGGCTACCGAGGAAACCCGCAGCAGCGTTATCGAAAACGAAGATTTTGTAACAGAAACTTTGGCTAAAATATATGTGGCACAGGGCAATAGGAGTAAAGCTATCCGTGCTTATGAAATTTTAAGTTTGAAATATCCCGAAAAAAGTGCTTACTTTGCAGCCCTTATTACAGAAATTAAGAATACTATAAAATAAAGACCATGAGCGGAGTTTTGTCTATTTTGATTATCGTTGTTTGCGCCCTGTTAATACTAATTGTATTGGTACAGAATTCTAAAGGCGGCGGACTATCAAGTTCATTTGCCTCTAATAACCAGATTATGGGAGTGCGTAAAACAGCTGATTTCCTTGAAAAAACTACCTGGGGTTTTGCAATAGCCCTGTTCGTTCTCTCTTTATTGGCCTCCCCTAAAAAACAAGCGGTTACTGATACTCCCGAAACCGGTACTGAATCAGTTACCCGTCAAAAAGGAGCAAGTATGAATATACCTACTCCGATGCCTCAGGCGCCTGCCGGAGCAAACAGCGGAGCAACTAATCCTCAGCAGCAGCCCCCTGCCCCTCCAAAGTAGTTTTGGAAGCATTATTAAATTGTATCTTTTTTGTTAATTAACAATTTTGGTAATTTATTTTACCTAAGTTTGTTTTGCTATTGAAATGAATATCCTAAAGGAATTCGCTGATGTGAATAATCCTAAACCATTTCAAAGTCTTAAAAAACTTTGAATATGGACAAAAAAAATCCCCCTATCGTAATTGGTGTTTTAAGGACAAAAACCTTTTTAAAGGTTTCCTTGCTCGCCGTCTTATTTACTTTTGTGTTTTCGGCCGGTGCCCAGAACCCGAAAATAAAATGTTATTTCAATCATCCTGTAAATACGGCGGTGTCGACAGGAACAAATGCCATTTATTTAAATGGTACCTCCGCAGATACTATTGCTGCGTATATAAATCGAGCAAAATATACAGTAGATATCGCACAATATGATTTTACGGCCAGTAGTTCAAGTCATGTAAAAATTATTGCTACAGCGGTTAACAATGCGAATACAAGGGGTGTTGTTGTAAGATGGATATACAATGGAAGTTCAAGTAACAGCGGTTTGAGCTTAGTTAATTCCGCTATTAATAGATTAGCAAGCCCGGTATCATCAGGATATATTATGCACGACAAATTTATGGTAGTTGATGCTAACTCGTCAAATGCTAATGATGCTATATTATGGACAGGCTCCTATGATTGGAGCGACCAGCAAGCGACAGGAGATTATAATAATATGGTAATTGTTCAGGACCAGAATGTAGCTCTTGCATATTATAATGAATTTAATAAAATGTGGGGTGGTACAGGAGCTTCTCCTGTAACGGCTAATGAAAAATTTGGTACTGCTAAATCAGTTTCCACAACAACAAGTTTTACAGTAAACGGAACTCCCGTTCAGGTTTATTTTAGCCCGAAAGACAGCCCTCAGAGCCATTTATTAAATACGATAAACTCTGCAAACTATGAATTTGCTTTTGGCATCTATACGTTTACAGATAATACAGTTGCTACTGCTATTAAAACAAAATATACAGGTGGTGTAGCCGGATTTGGCATAGAAGACCAGTTTAGCAATACATATACACCTTATACAACCCTGAGTAGTTCAATGGGCGCTAATTTTAAGGTATATACAGGCACCAGCATTTATCATAATAAAACAATGATAGTAGATCATTCACATCCTACATCAGACCCGCAGGTATTCACAGGTTCTTACAATTGGTCTTCAGCAGGCGCTAATACAAATGATGAAGGAACAATCGTGATACATGATGCCACAATTGCCAATCAATATTATCAATCACTCTGCAAAAACTTTACAGATGTTGGTGGCAGCGCCGGTGTTTGTCCGGCTACAACGGGCATAGATAATTATGATTATGCTCAGCAGCAAGTAGCAGTTTACCCTAATCCTTCAAAAGATTTTGTAAATGTTAAAGTAAAAAATGCTTCTGAAAAATTAAAAGTTACTTTAAGTAATTCGCTGGGAGAAATCGTAATGGATAAAAATGTAGAAGGTAACGATGAAACAAGTTTTGACATCAGCACTCTTAGTCCGGGGCTTTATTTTATTACTGTTTTCAGGGGAGATAAAACTTTTGCGGAGAAGTTATTGAAGCCATAGGGCTTGGAATAGCCTTCTTTTTTTAGTATATTTGCTTTATAGCCTGAAGCAATGAGAAAAAAATTATCTTTTGTTTTATTCAGTGTAGTTTTATTATTTGCAAAAATGGTGGGGTACAAGTATGCTTTAATCCTGACACAAATTATCATATAGGCATTTCATTGCCTGTTTTCATATTTGATTAAGTAAATAAAAAAATGAAAAAATACCTGTCAAGCTACCTGTTTTTTCTTTTAATCTGTTTCACCAAGATCAGTTTTTCCCAAATTTGTTTCAATCCCGCAATTACATTTCAGGCCGACTCTATGCCCTATTTGGTAATTTGTGCAGATTTTAACGCGGATGGAATTACAGACATTGCTACGCCAAACAATAAGACAAATAATGTAGCCGTTCTGCTTGGTACAGGAACAGGAAGTTTCGGGGCTACCAATTATTTTCCTGCAGGGAGCGGGCCCATTTCTATAACCAGTGCCGATTTTAATCATGATGCCAAGCCGGATATTGCGGTTGCAAATGCGGCTTCAAATAATATGTCTGTATTATTAGGCAATGGAACGGGAAGTTTTGGCACACAAACAACCTATACCTCGGGTAACGGGCCTTCTTCTATTACTAACGGAGAATTTAATGGTGATGGAAATATTGATCTTGTTGTAACCAATTACGACGGAAGTATGGTTTCTGTGTTTTTAGGAGATGGTGCCGGAGGATTTACATTACTTAGTAGTTTTCCTGCCAGCGTAAGCACAAATGTAGGGCCTAATTATGTTATAACAACTGATTTTAATGCGGACGGGAAAGCCGACCTTGCAATTGCCAATTGGGATGGAAACGATATTTCACTTTTTTTGGGAAATGGCAATGGTTCTTTTGGTACGCCCTCAAGTATTCCTTGTAACAACAAACCCTGTGCTGTGGTAAGTGCTGATTTTAATGGCGACGGTAAACCCGATCTTGCCGCAAGTAATTATTTTTCCAATGATGTTTCTGTTCTTTTAGGAAACGGGAACGGAGGTTTTAGCACTGCCGTAAATTATGCGGTACAAAGCAAGCCTTATTCAATTACTTCCGCTGATTTTAATTTAGATGGCAGAGCTGATATTGCAGTAAATAATGAGAATTCAAACTCTGTGTCAGTATTGTTAGGAAATGGCACCGGAGCTTTCGGAATTGCATCTGATTTTTTGGTAGGGCAATACCCTGAATCAATTGCCAGCGCGGATTTTAATGGTGACGGAAAACCTGATATTGCTTCTGCTGATTATCATTCTCAAACAGTTTCAATTCTGTTAAATACAATTCTTCCTCCGGTGGTGGCGCATGCAAATGCAGACACCATTTGCGCAGGAAATCCTTTAATCTTAACGGGTAGTGGGGCGGCAACTTATACATGGACCGGCGGTGCTACTAACGGTGTCGCGTTTCCTGCTGCTGCCACAACGACGTATACAGTTACGGGTACCAACAGTGATGGTTGTACCAATAAAGATACAGTCAGGGTAATCGTCAGTCTATGTGCACATATTATTTCTTCCGGTTCTCAACGAACATCATTAGTTGTCTTTCCGAATCCCGCTAATGAAGACGTAGTAATAGAATTAATTGCAGAAAATGAGCAATTGGTGAAAATAACGGATATTACAGGAAATACAATATTCTTTAAAACACTTCCTGTCGGAAAATCGAAAATAGACGTGAGAAATTTCCCGGCGGGAGTTTACACTATTGCTGTATTTTCAAATGAAGATGTCGTAACCAGGCGACTACTTATTTGCCGTTAAGGAGGGATTCGAACTCCTTCTCGTATTTAACTGATTTTATGTATTTTATCACACCTTCAAAAATCATGATGGAGTACAGGTGGCTAATTAATGCCAAATATATCATTTTTCAATTAATTAGTACTTTCTATACACAAATTAGAATGTAAAATTTTGATAGATTTGGTTAATGAGAAAACATTTACTTTTCACCTTTGTAATTATTTCCTGTTACGGCTCTTTTGCTCAGAATATAGATTCTCTTTGGAAAGTCTATAATAACAAAATGCAAGCTGATACCAACCGCCTGAAAGCTATACAGGCTATTTCATGGAGTTATAACAGCAATAACCCTGATACGGCGATTATGTTAGCTAAACAACAAATTAAACTTGCTAACTCACTTCCTTCAAGCAAGGGTAAAAGATGGGTTGCGAATGCTTTTAATACTATAGGCGTATCTTATATGTATAAGGGGAATTATCCCGAAGCGCTTGAAAGCCATTTTTCTGCTGTAAAAATACGTGAGGAAATAAAAGATAAAAAAGGTATTGCACGTGCTTACAGTAATATAGGGAATATTTATTGGTATAAAGGTGATTATCCCGAAGCCTTAAAGTACCATTTTGAATCTTTAAAGTTATATGAAGAAACTAAAGATAACCAAGCTCTTGCCGTTTCTTATAACAACATAGGGCTTATTTATTATAGCCTGGGCAATTATCCCGAAGCCCTAAAAAACCTTTTTGCATCTTTAAAGCTCAAGATAGAAATTGGAGATAAAGAGGGCATGACCCCTTCTTACTCCAACATAGGGCTTGTTTATGAAAATCAGGGCAATTATCCCGAAGCCTTAAAAAACTATTTTGCAGCATTAAAAATATTTAATGAAATAAAAAATAAGCAGGGAATTGCTGCTTCATACAACAACATAGGGAATATTTATTACCGGCAGGGTAATTCTCCTGAATCTTTTAAGAACCATTTTGCTGCATTAAAAGTACGCGAAGAAATTAAGGACAAACAAGGCATAGCCCTTTCTTACAGCAACATCGGAAATATTTATTATACTCTAGGCAATTACCCTCAAGCCCTTAAAAACCAATTTGCTTCTTTAAAGATACGGGAAGAAATTGGTGATAAGGATGGTATGGCCTCTTGTTTTATAAACCTTGGTGAATTATGTCGCAAATTAAATAAAATAAGGGAGGCACAAGATTATTTAAACAAAGGTTTGACTTTAAGTACAGAAATTGGCAGTAATGATGCGATGAAAGATAGCTATGCAGGCTTGGCTAAGTTAGACAGCACGATAGGTAACTATAAAGCAGCTTTTGAACATCATAAATTATTTATTATTTATAATGACAGCCTAAACAACGAAGAAACCAAAAAGAAAAGCCTGCAAGCCAGTATGCAATACGAGTTTGATAAAAAAGAAATTGCTTCTAAAGCCGCGCAAGAAAAATTAGATACGGTTACCAGAGAGGAAAAACAAAAACAAAATATAATAATTTACTCTGTTGCCGGGGCTCTGGTTTTAGTAATTGTTTTTTCGTTGTTTTTGTTTAGCCGCTTTCGTATCACACAAAAACAAAAAGCAATCATAGAAAAACAGAAGGTTTTGGTAGATACTGCTTACGAAAGTTTACATGAAAAAAACAAGGAAGTGATGGATAGCATACATTATGCAAGAAGAATACAAACTGCTTTAATTACTTCTGAAAAATTTATCGCAAGGCAATTAAACCGATTGATGAAGAATAATTGAGCCCATCCACCTGTTCTATCAGGAGGTGAATTAAGACCACAAATACTTCAATGAATTTATTTAAAGAGAACGACCACATTGTTTTATACTCGAATCCGAATAATGGTGAGTGGTACATAAAAGAAATGTTGTAATAGAAATAACAGATATAGCCGGAAGCCTTTTAATAAAAGAACAGCAACCTGTAAATGGCGGTCTAATCGAATTAAATTTTAACTTAAATAATGATGTTTATTTGATTAAAGTTGGTGGTGTAAGAATGATTAATGCAACCTGGAAGAAATCAAACTAATAAATTCCTTACGGGTTGTATCTTTTAAAAACTCACCGGTAAAAGCCGAAGTAGTTGTAACCGAATTTTGCTTTTGTACCCCGCGCATTTGCATGCATAAATGACTGCACTCCATTACCACCGCAACGCCGGCAGGATTTAAAGTATCCTGAATACAGTCGCGTATTTCGTTGGTTAAGCGTTCCTGCACCTGCAATCTTCTTGCAAAAGCGTCTACCACGCGTGGCAATTTGCTGAGTCCTACTATATGCCCGTTCGGAATGTAAGCGATATGTGCCTGTCCGAAAAAAGGAAGCATGTGATGTTCGCAAAGGCTGTAAACATCTATTTCTTTAACCACCACCATTTGACTGTATTCCTCTTTAAACATGGCAGAGCGTAAAATTTCCGACGGATGTTTGTCATAGCCTTGTGTTAAAAAGGCAAGTGCTTTGGCCGCCCGCTCGGGGGTTTTTAATAATCCTTCGCGGGTAGGGTCTTCGCCTAAATGCTCAATAATCTTATGGTATAAAGATGTTATTTCCTTTACACCTTTTTTATTTAATAAATCAAAATCCATTCCGCAAAAGTATGAAATAAATGCGCCTTTATTCCGTTAAAGCCAATTTCCTTGTTAAAATTTAACTCACCTCTTTAGCGGGATTTGTTGTTAAAGTTTTGGCACGATATTTACTATTTGTACCTTTATGATTGATTTTATGGAGAGGATTAAGACGCGTACGGCCGAGTTATGGAAAGATGAATACGATATTTTTTGGGTACGCTTATTACCCGATGTGGAGATTGATCTGGAAGACATTACTGACAATTTTCTGGTTACCCGAAATATTACCGGCAATAAACCTTGCCTTAAAATATTAGACTCAAGAAGTAACTGGAAAATGACGCCCGATGCAAGTGCTTTTTTTAAGAAAGAAGACGACCCCGAAAAAACAATTGCCCGCGCGGTACTTACCAACTCATTGGTTGATAAATTAATTAAACGTTTTTTATTGGCTTTATATAAACCTGAAGTACCTTTAAAATTTTTTACATCTGAAGCCGGCGCAATAAAATGGCTTTTAAATTTTAAAAAATAAATTTGGAAACCCCGGTCGCACAAAATAATTCTAAACTCGCTCCCGAAAAGTGGGTGGATAATTATGCGGATTATCTTTATTCGTACGCGATTTCAAGAATAAGCAAAGAGGAGGAAGCCCGTGATTTGGTTCAGGAAACTTTTTTATCAGCCTTAAAAGCAAAAGATAATTTTAAAGGAGAAGCTTCCGAAAAAACATGGTTGGTTTCTATTCTCAAAAGAAAAGTAATTGACCTGTACCGAAAAAATGCCGTTAGAAAAGAAACTTCTTTTGAAGAAAGTGAATCGTATAAAGTAGCCTATGGCCATTATTTTACTGAAGAAGGTTTTATTCCGGGTGAATGGCAAAAACAAACCGCGCCTAAGCAATGGAATGGGGGCAATGCTACTAATATTGAGCAAAACGAATTCCGTAAAATACTGGCTTTCTGTTTGGATAAATTACCAAAATCATGGTCGGCTGTATTTTCCATGAAACATATGGAGGAGGAGTCTTCCTCAACTATTTGTAAGGAATTGAATATAACCCCGTCCAACTATTGGGTAATTATTCACAGGGCTAAATTGCAAATGCGCGAATGCCTTGAGAAAAACTGGTTTAAAGCATGAGTAGCGAAGAAAAACATATACATTATTTTGCCAATTCTATTGGTTGGAACTTGTGTTGCAAACAAGCTACCTATCTTTTGCTGAAAAAAGAAGAATTAAAAAAATTATCTTTCAAAGAAGAAGCGGCAATGAAATTTCATATAACTATCTGTAAATTTTGTCGCGCGTTTAAAAAGCACTCGGCCATTATGAACCGAATGATAAGCGAAACCGTTTTAGCTGCTGAAACAAAAATGAATGAGCCTGAAAAGAATAAATTAAAACTATTGATAAACAGCAATTTAAATAAAAATTAAGGATTTTTTAATGTTCCCCGTAAGGAAATAAGAATGAGCTCGTCTATATTTACAAGTAACAAACAAATAAACCCTAAAACCAAACAAAATGGAAAACAAAAAAAACAAAACAATCATTGCAGGTTCAATGATCGCAGGTGCTCTGTTGAGCCTTTCTTTAAACGCTAACACAAGCAACTTGTTTAACTACAACGCGCTTGGTAACGGCGCCGAAGTTCGTAACGCTATTGAATTGGCTTGTGGAGAAAAGAAAGCTGATGAGAAAAAAGGTGAAGAGAAAAAAGGCGAGAAAAAAGGCGAGAAAAAAGGAAAAGACGGCAAATGCGGTGAGAAAAAAGCAAAAGACGGCAAATGCGGCGAAGGCAAATGCGGCGAAAAGAAAAATCCTAAATAATTTAAGGGTTCGCCTGCCGGATGAACTTGAAGGCAGGTTGTTTTTAGTGAAAATCCCGTCTGTCGGAAATGGCGGACGGGATTTTTTATTTAATAGAAAAATAATGTTAAACGGTAAAACCGGCATAGGATTCAGAAAAGATTTTGCAGAGGAATTTTTAAACGAAAAAATCCTTAAACCGCATTTTATTGAAGTGGCACCCGAAAACTGGATAGATATGGGCGGCTACTGGAAAAAGATTTTTGACAAAGTAACCGGGCAAACTCCTTTGCTTTGCCACGGCTTGTCTTTATCCATCGGAAGCCCCGACGAATTGGATTGGGAATTCCTTAAAAAACTGAAACTATTTTTAAAACAATATAACGTTCAGATTTACTCTGAACATCTTAGTTACGCCAAATGCGATAACGCACATTTATATGACTTACTTCCTATTCCATTTACCGATGATGCCGTAAAACATACAGCCAACCGAATTAAGCAAGTGCAGGATTTTTTAGAAAGAAAAATCGCGATAGAAAACGTGAGTTACTACACACCTGTAGCACCACAAATGGATGAACCAACATTTATTTCGGCTATTGCCAATGAAGCTGACTGTAATTTGTTGCTGGATGTAAATAACATTTATGTAAATGCATTTAACCACAAGTATATAGCAAAGGAATTTCTGCACAAACTTCCGCTTGAACGCGTTGCGTATATACACATGGCGGGGCATTTACAGGTTGATGAAGATTTGATAATTGACACACACGGAGAAAATATCATTGACCCTGTGTTTGATTTGTTTGAATACACAATACAACATGTGAAACCCGTTCCTGTTTTATTAGAGCGTGATTTTAATATTCCTGAACTGAATGAATTGCAGGGCGAATTAAACCGTTTGCAGAAAATTTGCGATAAAGCCTGGATAAAAGAACATGCTTAAAACAGAAACAAAAAATCTTCAAAGCAAACTGGCCGATTATTGCCGAACCGGAGAACTTACGCTTACCACGGAAGTAAACCAAAAACATGTTAAGCATTACCGCAGATTGGTGTATAATATCATCGACGATATTTTAGAAAGTGCTTTCCCCGTGTTTTTTGAATTTGCAAGTGATGAAATGTGGGATGAAATGGTAAATACGTTTTTCAGCAAACACAATTGCCGGACTCCGCATGTGTGGAAGGTGCCCGGTGAATTTTACGAATATGCCTGCAAAGAGAACTGGAAAGAAAAACACAAAATACCTTTTTTAGAAGATTTACTTTTGTTTGAATGGATTGAAATGGATATTCATACCATGAAAGATGAAACAATTCCTGCTTACAAAAAAGAAGGCGACTGGAATAAAAGTATTGTAATTCTGAATCCGGAATACAGAATTCTTACAACGCAATACCCTGTTCATACAACTCCGCCCGTTTATCTCAATGAAAAAACAAAAGGACAATATTTCATTTTAATTTATCGTCTGCCCGAAACAGGAAGCATCCAGTTTTTGGATATTTCGGTTTTGTACGCCCTGACTATTGAGAAAATTGAAGAAGAAAAAACTATTCCGGCCCTTGTTGATGAGCTTCAGACTATTTTTAATTTTCCCGACAAAACAGAGGCCCAAAATCATATTATTTCTTTCCTGGAAGATTTAACGCAAAAGGGTTTTGTATTAGGGTTTAAAAATTAATCTATGAGTGTAATAAGTCAATTAGCTACCTCACTTGATATCAGAAACGAAGAACCTAATAAGGTACTTGCCAAAAAAATTGTCGGAAAGAACGACAAAGCTGCTGTGAATGAATTAGTGAAACATCTTTCTTCAAAAGATAAAAATATTCAAAGTGATTGCATAAAAGTACTGTATGAAATAGGGGAGGCCAAACCCGAATTGATTGCTGATCATGATAAGATTTTTCTTGACCTGCTTGATAATAAGAATAATCGATTGGTTTGGGGCGCTATGACGGCTTTAGATGGAATTGCATCGGTCAATCCGACAGGAATTCATAAAAATCTTGCTAAAATTTTAATTATCGCAGACAAAGGTTCTGTTATTACAAAAGATCATGGCATTAATATTCTGATTAAACTGGGAGCTATTAAAAAGTATGAAGATAATATGCTTACACTTTTGCTTGATCAGTTTAAGGATTGTCCCACTAATCAATTGCCGAAGTACGCGGAAGATTCATTTTCGATTGTAACCGAAAAGTTCAAGCCAAAATTTATAAAAACATTACAATCCAGGCTGAGTGAAATTGAAAAGGATACCAAGAAGAAGCGTGTAGAGAAAATAATTAAAAAGCTTCAATCGTAATACATGGCTTTCTACGACCTGAAAAAGGAAGACAGAGTTGTACTCGTTTCAGAGATGAACGCGGAAATTTTGAACGAACTAAAATTAAACAAATCAATAAAAATATATTCTTATTTCTCTGACGAAGATACTTATATCCGTAAAACTGCCTATTTAGCTATAGGGAAAATTTATAAAAGGGAAGAAAAACTCCAAATGGGAATTTTAAAATTACTCGACAAACTTTTCCTTTCCCAAAATGAAAAAGTGAGGCAAACTTCTATTAACGCGGCCGGAGAAATCGGAATTATTGATTTTGCGGTCATTGAAAGTTTAATGGACAAAGGGTTGTTTGATAAACACCATTCGGTGCGTAATGCTGTAATAGGTTCTGTTAAAAAAATGGGAGAGAAGAACCCGAAACCGGTTTTGAAATTCGCGAAAAGATATTTGCGTCACGAAGACAAAGAAATCCGCCGGGAAATTTGTCACGGAATAGAGTTGAGGGGTAGAAAGTTTCCGCAAGACATATTACCTCTTTTAAAACAATTGCAAAATGATAAAACCGCCCGTGTAAGAAATACATTAGTGCATGTACTCGGGCAAATCGCCTATAAAAAAGATTGTCTTGAGACTGTTGTTGCCGATTTAAAAAGGTGGGAGAATAAAGAGTTGGTGACTGAGGCTATCGATGAAATTATTGATGTACACAAGCGTTATAAAAATTTTTCGGTAAAAACGCAGAAGGAAGCTATAAGTTATATTTCTAAATATTTTTAAAATTCAGTTATGGGAATTAAAAAAATCTATACAAATTATTCTAACGTTCTAGATAAGTTGAAAGATTTCTCTCCGCTGATTTTTCGTTTACTTTTAGCTTACGGTTTCGCTGAACCCGCATGGAATAAATTGCAGGATGTTCACGCAATCGGAGACTGGTTTGCCTCAATGGAATTACCCGCCCCTTATTTGCAGGCATGGATGGCAACTATTACTGAATGTTCTGGCGTGATTTTACTAACGCTCGGTTTGGGGACAAGAATAATAGCTATTCCGTTAATAATAACAATGCTGGTTGCCATAAAAACCGTTCATTGGGCAAACGGGTTTCCCGCTGCGGATAACGGTTATGAAATACCTTTTTATTACGCGCTTATGCTATTATCGCTTATCTTTACAGGTAGCGGAAAAATAAGCCTTGATTATGTATTTTCAAAAAATAAAAATTAGCCGTCGTCACACGGAACATGTTTCAGCATCTGCTAATCATAAATTTTGTATAACATATAGGGCGACATTGAAACAAGTTCAGGGCGACAGAATATTATTTTTCGCGTTTATTCTTTTTTTTCTTTCAAATTTTTTCTTTGCACAGAATAAAGAATGGAAACGTTTTGTACCTCCCGGGTATAAAATGCTTGATACCCTCCTTGGTGATTTAAACCTTGATGACAAAAAGGACATGCTTTTAATTTTAAAAGATGCTGCCGAAGACACAATCAAAATAAGTGAAGAACAAAGACCGATACTGATTTTATTAGGACAAACAGACGGCAGTTATTATCAGGCGGGGCGCAGTAACCAGGTTGTAATGTGTAAATCCTGCGGAGGTGTTATGGGAGATCCCTATCAGCGCATGGTAATAAGCAAAGGTTATTTCTCGGTTGAACATTATGGCGGTAGCAATGAGCGTTGGACAGATATAGTTACTTTTAAATTTGATAAGAAATCAAAAAAATGGTTTTTATATAAGTGGGGCGGAGATAATTTTAATGTGTCGGAGCCCGATAAAAAAACCACGCTTGTTCGAACTCCGAAAGAATTTGGAATAATGGAATTTGAAAATTTCAGGAGGGATTAACGGGTAATAAGTCACAAAACCAAAAACCTTTAGTCACAACATTTGAAGAACAAACGGAATCCCCCGCGGTTTTAATTTCTAATGGTTTATACAGTTTTTCCCCGATTGTAAAATCAATTCTTTTTTTAAATAAAGGACCGTCGTAACAAAATGTATGATACTCTCCGTTTTCTCCGCAGGGGTCAGCAGTTTTTGGCAATTCTTCCACAAACAATTTATTAATTTCTTTTCCAACCCAATCTTTGTTTAAATATCCATCATTAACACAACAGGTAATTGTTTTAAAATTCTTTGCTGTAAAGTCACGTATCATAAACGAAGTATCGGTTTTCCATATTGGAAAAGCAGCTTTCATTTCAACTTTCGCTAAATTATTTTCCCGATAGGTTCTTAAATCTTCTAAAAAAATATCCCCGAAAATTACATATTCAATTCCTTCTGATCTTGCTTTGAGTAAAGTTTCATTCATTTGCCTCTCGTACTCATCGTTAGTCCCTTCCTTAACCCAAACTTTTAAAAGAGGTATTCCGATGGATCGGGCCTGGGCATCGAGTAATTCTTCCCTTACACCATGCATGGATACTCTTTTAAAATTGTAGTTAAGTGTGGTGAGTAAATATTTTACATCAAATAATTTTTCTGATGAAACTTTATGAAGACAATAGGCAGAATCTTTTCCGCCGCTCCAACTGAATATTGCTTTGGGTTTTTCTTTCATGGAGTGTGTCATTTTTTTAATCCGTAAGGGCAATGCCTGCATCCGTTCCGGCAACAACTACCTCTTTTTAAATGATACCACGAAGTAAAAACATAGTTGCCGTTTTCAATATAAAAATCGATGTCTTCTATAAGTTTTTCTGTTTTGGGTAAATCCTTTGCTTTATTATTCATCGCTTCTTCAGGCAAAAGCGAAGCAACATATTCAGTTATTTTATTCTTTGTGGCAATTTTTAAACACCCCGGGCAAAGACAATCTGTTTTGTGATCGGGTTGAAAGAGAGGTGGAAAATTATTACACCAGCAATTCCCTTCACTTTCGGTAATACTGCAATTAAAAACTATGCTGCATCGCAGGCATTTTTTTTGTTTGACCAGGGACGAGATACTCATTACTTTTTAATTAAACGACTCAATCTGCTCTGAATGTACTTCTCTGACGTAATAAGGGCATTTTGTATTCTTCCTGCATAAATAATACTGTCAGTCACTTCTTTGTTTTTTTCGTGTAATTTCTCATATGCAACATCAACCAATACTTTTTGCTCTTCAATAACTTTTTTCTGTTTTTGTGTAATTCTGAAGCGATTAAATAAAAATAACGAGAATACAAGAACAAGTAATAATACTCCTGCAACGGCGTAAATAATGATAAGCTGTTTCTTTTTTTCTTCCAGGCTGATAGCTTCCTGCGCTTCTGCTTTTATTTTCAGTTCTGCTTCTTTTTTCTCAACTTCAAATCGGGTTTTCATATCACCAAGTTGTTTACTGTTTTCCGCATTAAAGATACTATCCGTAAGTTCTTTAAATTTTACGTGAGTTTCGTATGCCTCTTTATACCTGTTTGTTTTACTATATGTTATAGCTAAGTTTTGATAAGCCAAGCGCTCATCGTCTATATCGCCAATTTCTTTGCATAGTTTAATACATGAATCGCTGTACTGCAAAGCCAATTTGTAATTTACCAGCGTATTATACAGAGCGGCTATATTACTGAAGCAAATAATAACACCCTGCTTATCATCAACTTCTTTCTTTAATTGCAAAGCCTTTAAATGATAGTCTAATGCTTTTGTGAAATTGCCTTGTTTTTGGTAAAGAACTCCAATATTGGTATAACAGCCCCCAAGGCTTTTAGTATAACCAACTTCTTCAAATATTTTTATGGCTTTAAAATAATACTCTAAGGCTTTCGGGTAGTCAGATTTATCAAAATAAGCAATTCCAATATTACTATAGCAATCTCCTATTCCTTTTTTATCGCCTAATTCTTCACGTATTTTTAAAGATTTCAAATAATACTCCAATGCTTTAGTGTAATTAAGCTGATATCTGTAAATAATACCTATAGCAATGTAGCAAGCCCCTGCTCCTTTTTTATTGCCTGATTCTTCTGCAATCTTTAAAGCTTTGAAGTAATAATCAACTGCTTTGGGATATTGAGCCTTATTTGCATTAGATAAACCCATTAAGTAAAGGGCAGCACCCTGATACTTTTTTTGTTCAGTTTGATTAGCTAATTGAAGTTCCAGTTCTGCCAAACTAATAGCGGAATCAGGGTTATTTGTATTTAATGACCAAGCAATTGCATTAATGGCTTTAAGACGATTTGTATCAACCTGATTTTTGTTGTTGTAAATTTTCCAAAGAGAATCTAAGTTTTGTGCAGCGGAAAAAAAAGAAGCAGTTATTAAAAATAGTAAGAGAGTTGACCTTTTCATCAATCAAATCTATTAAAAATTGTATAATGAAGCGTCTGGCATTCCTTAACGATAAAAAATAAAGTCCTTGATTTACAAAGGCTTTAAGAGATGTGGCAGTCTCAATCGACCAAATATAGGACTCTTGAGCTGCTGATTTAAAAATACTTTTTGAATTAAGGGTATATTTATCAGTGATATAAAGATCGAATGAGTTTTAAAAAAATTATTAGCCCTGGTATATGTGGCGCAAAAGAATCAGAATGTAGATTTTAATTATTTGTTAAAAAATCTTAATTATTCTTAATACATATTTTATGGAATTGAAATATTTTTCCTTCAGTGTAACTCATTTTATATCTTTACAAGGTTCAAAAATTATATTTTGATGATCGTCCAAAAACCAAAATCCTGCTATTTATTTTCAGCATTTTTATTATTTGCCACTTTATTCAGTTATGCTCAAACCAAAGAAAAACCTTTAAGCAGTACCGAGAAAGATCAGGTGGAAAAGGCTCAACTTATGCTGGAAGAAAAAAATTATCGTCTCGCCTTACCCATATTTGAAGATCTGCTTGCTAAACACCCCAAGGAACCTTTGCTTAAATACTTTACCGGGCTTTGCTATTTTTCAAGACCCGATAAACACCCTCAAATGTTACAGTATCTGAATGATGTTTATGCGATAAATAAAAAAGCTGACCGTATAGAGTTGAATCTTGCCAAAGCCAATTACCTGAATTATAAATTAAATGAAGCTTCAGTTTTTTTAGACCTTTATACTTCTAAAAATAAAAAGTTAAACGAACAGGATAAAAGGGATGTTGAGCAACTGAATCTTTATATCGGGAATGCAAAAAAACTTATGACAAGCCCGGTTAATGTAAAAATAGAAAACCTGGGCTCCACGGTAAATACAAATGCTTCAGAAAACTCTCCTTATGTAACAATGAATGATTCATTTATGATCATTACTTACCGGGGGGAACTGAGTACGGGCGGTAAACAAAACGCCTTTAACGAAGAGATACAGAACGGGCTCTATTTTGAGGATGTTTTTTACAGCGTTAAAGAAAATGACATTTGGAGCAAACCTGTTGGATTAACGGTTGTTAATTCAAATAACAATGATGAAGCTCTTTCCATTTCTTACGACGGACAAAAATTATTTATTTCAAGAGACAGCGAAGAAGATGACGGTGATATCTACATGAGTTCATTGACGGATAACGGATGGTCGCCTGCAGTGAAACTATTGGGCGATGTTAACTCGCCGTATTGGGAAGACAATTGTTCGTTAACTCCTGATGGTAAAACACTTTTCTTTTCAAGTTCGCGTCCCGGAGGTTATGGAGGCAAAGATATTTACAAATCAAGCCTGCTGGCAGATGGTTCATGGGGGCCGGCGCAAAATTTGGGTGATAAAATAAATACTAAAGAAGATGAGGACGATCCTTTTTTTCACATAGACGGAAGAATCCTTATTTTTAGTTCGAAGGGGTATAACAGTATGGGTGGCTACGATGTTTTTAAAACCTATTT
>DATMMV010000109.1:0-40957 GCA_035569635.1 Bacteroidia bacterium
CATTTATTCACGTCTTTAAACAATTAGCCGATTATAAAGCGGAGGCTGATTTTAACGGTTGGATGAAAGAAAATTTTTTGTGCAGCATTGTGCAACAACTTAAAAATTGCAAAGCGGAATACTACGTTACCACTACCACGCGCATTGACGAACGTAAAAAAGCAGACAACGATTTATTTCATCAGGCCGAGGAAGAAGATGTAAATAATTTGCCGGCCGAAGATTATATTAAAGCTTTGCAACAATTGCCCGCTTCTTTCCGCACTATGTATAATATGTTTGTTATTGAGCAGTATCCTTTCAACAGGATTTCGCTTATGCTGGAAGTAAGTGAATCATCGGCACAAAATACCTTGGAGCGCGCTAAAAACCAGTTTGCCAAAAACCTTCAAATGCATTTGCACGGTTATGCCTGATAAAATTCCAACATATCGTATTGACGAAAGCGTACTACGCAAAAAATTACTTGGCTATAATGTTGAGGTAAACGAAGCTGAGTGCAATGCTATTGAGCAGGAAGTATCGGCGTTGAGGTTTAAAAAAACAATTGTATTACCCAAGATTAATTTAAGAATTGTGTTACCGGTACTTTTACTTGCAGGGTTGGCAACGGTAATTTATTTTAATATTGATTCTGTAAAAAATATTTTCAGTGCCGCACCCGAAACAAAAATTGAAAATAAAGTTTCTGTTCCCGTAACACAAACTAAAGTTACAACTACACCAACAGTTGCCGTCAGTCCGGTAATTACATCAACACTTACAAGTACTCAGCCTCCGGTAGAAAATTCAAAAGTAAAAAAACAAGATCCTGTTTTTGCAACGAAAAAAACAGATACCAGTCAACAGGAAACCACCAAAAAACCCAATCCGGTATTGGCACAGCCTCCTAACGACAGCGCAGCAACAAGTAATATCATTAGTAAGCAGGATACTTCGGCGCAAAAAACGGACCCACCCGCTAAAAAGAAAAAGAAGCGCCGCCGCCGTAATGCCGGTATGGATGAGTTAAAGCAATCTACACTGGAATCCAACAGTGCTGACGATGATGTGGTTGTGCCGCAGTAAAGGCCAAAATCTGTTCAAAACTCTTCCCGCAATTTTAATAGTCAAAAAGTACATTTGTTTAAAAGTATTTTATGACCGATACACAGATTTGCTTCAAGATTTCTGATAATTTAAAGATTGATACCAAACAGGTGGTTGCCACAGTGCGCTTGTTGGATGAGGGAGGAACCATTCCGTTTATTGCGCGTTACCGTAAAGAAGCAACCGGGAGTTTGGATGAAGTTGCCATCGGGCAAATTCGTGATGAGGCCGAACGCCTGCGCGAATTGGAAAAACGCCGCGAAGCCATTTTAAAATCAATTGAGGGGCAGGGCAAACTTACTGAAGAACTACGGGAGAAAATTGAAGAATCTGAAACCATCAGCAAATTGGAAGATTTATACCTGCCTTACAAACCCAAGCGCCGTACCAAAGCAACCATTGCGCGCGAAAAAGGTCTGGAACCATTGGCACAATTTATTCTGCATCAAACCAATTCTTCATTGGATGCAGAAGCAGAGAAATTTATTTCATTGGAAAAAGAAGTTATATCCGCCGAAGACGCCTTACAAGGCGCACGCGATATCATTGCAGAAATAATAAGCGAAGATGCTATAGCCCGTGAGCAAATCCGAGGTTTATTCAAACAAAAAGCAACAATTAAAAGTCGTGTAGTGCGCGGCAAAGAAGAGGAAGGCGCTAAGTTTGAAGATTATTTTGATTGGGAAGAACCATTGATGAATTGCCCTTCGCACCGTTTGTTAGCCATGCGTCGTGGCGAGAAAGAAGATTTTTTATTTTTAGATATCAAACCCCCCGCAGAAGACGCGATTGAAATTCTGAACCGTTTGTTTGTAAAATCCCGAAACGCTTGCGGAGAACAGATTAAACTGGCTGCCGAAGATGGTTACGGAAGATTATTACAGCCTTCTATTGAAGCAGAGATGCGGTCAGGCACTAAAGAATTGGCAGACGAAAAAGCCATTGAAGTTTTTGCCCAAAATATAAGAGAACTTTTGCTTGCTTCTCCACTCGGACAAAAAGCAATCCTGGCAATCGACCCGGGTATCCGTACAGGTTGCAAAGTTGTAGCACTTGATAAGCAGGGACAATTATTGGATGATACAGTTATCTATCCGCAAATGAAAAAAACGGAAGCGGAAAATATTGTATTGGCTTTCTGCGCAAGACATAATGTGGAAGCAATTGCAATTGGGAATGGAACTGCGGGAAGAGAAACTGAAACTTTTATTCGCGGCATAGATGTATTGCCGAAAGAAATTCCGGTAATCATGGTGAATGAAAGCGGGGCTTCTATTTATTCTGCGTCGGAAGTGGCGCGTGAGGAATTTCCGGATAAAGATATTACAGTGCGAGGTGCTGTTTCTATAGGAAGAAGATTGGCGGATCCGTTGGCGGAATTGGTAAAATTAGATCCGAAATCAATCGGGGTAGGGCAATATCAGCATGATGTAAACCAGGAAAAATTAAAAAACAAACTGGACGAAGTAGTTGGAAGTTGCGTAAACGCGGTGGGAGTAGAATTAAATACTGCCAGCAAAGAACTTTTAACCTATGTATCGGGTTTAAACAGCAGGCTTGCACAAAATATTGTTGAGTACAGAAATAAATCAGGAGCTTTTAAAAACCGGAAACAACTGAAAGAAATTTCAGGCATGGGAGAAAAAACTTTTGAGCAGTGTTCCGGATTTTTACGTATCAATAAGGGAGAAAACCCATTAGATAAAAGCGCTGTGCATCCCGAAAGTTACGCGGTGGTTGAAAAAATGGCCGCGGATTTAAAAGCTTCTATAGGGGATTTGCTCACGAACAAAGAACTCCGCAGGCAAATTAAAATTACGGATTATGTAACGGAAACTATCGGCTTACCAACCTTGAAAGATATTTTAAATGAGTTGGAAAAACCCGGTCGCGACCCGCGAAAATCGTTCGAAATATTTTCTTTTGCAGAAGGAATTGAAAAACCCGAAGACCTGCGTGAAGGAATGAAATTGCCCGGTATTGTAACGAACGTAACAAATTTCGGTGCTTTTGTGGACATAGGGGTGCACCAGGACGGATTGGTACACATTTCTCACTTAGCGGATACTTTTGTAGATGATCCTAACAAAATTGTAAAGGTTAGTCAACAGGTTACCGTAACCGTTTTAGAAGTTGATTTAAAACGCAACCGCATTTCTCTATCGATGAAAGGGAATGATAATAAGTCGGCTGAGAAATTGGCGAAAACGCATAAGGAAGAGTTTTCCTACGACTCCAACGATATGAAATCGGCTCTTGCAGCGCTAAAGAGTAAGTTTGGAAAATAATTTTGTAAATTTGCCCTATATCTTAATAACATGACAGCACTAGCTATACGTCAACGTTTGTTTGAATACATCAGGTTTGCCGATGAAAAAAAAATAAAAGCTATTTATACAATAGTTGAGGAGGAGATTAAGGAAAAGCATAATATTTGGACCAGGGAATTTGAGACGGAAATGGGGAGACGTGCCCGTGATTTGGAGAACGGTAAAGTCAGCCCTCGTTCGTGGGAAGAAGTGCAAAAAAAAGCAGCGGCCATCCTTCGTAAAAAAAGAAAATGAAGCGATTTTATAAAGTTCTTTTACATCCTGAAGCTGAAACAGAATATTTAAAATCTATAGAATGGTACGAAGATGCTTTGCCCGGGTTAGGAAATGACTTCATACATGAAGTTAAGGTTATTCTGGAATATATAGCTTCTAAACCTTACAGTTTTCAAATCAAGAAGTGGAATCTGAGAGAGGCTTCTTTGAAAAAATTTCCATATGTAATAGTGTATAAATTGGATGTATTAAATAATTATATTTTGGTTTTGTCTGTTTTTCATACCAGTCGAAACCCAAAGAAAAAATTTACGAGAAAATTAAAACCATGAATAAAAAGATAGTTAAGGTTGGAAACATTGAGTGCGGAAGCAAAGATTTATTTCTTATTTCAGGCCCTTGCGTAATTGAAGAAGAAAGTATTATGATGAAAACTGCCGAGAAACTGAAAGAAATTTCTGAGCGTTTAAAAATCAAAATCATTTATAAATCTTCCTTTCAAAAAGATAATCGCAGCAGTTTAAAATATTACGACGGACCGGGGCTTGCAAAAGGTGTGGCTTTATTGGCTAAAGTAAAAGAGCAATTCGGATTTCCGGTGCTAACGGATATTCATTATCCCGATCAGGCAGCTGCTGCAGGAGAAGTTTGCGATGTGTTGCAAATTCCTGCTTACCTGTGTATGCAGTCAACTTTATTGGTTGCAGCTGCTAAAACAGGTAAGGTTGTAAATATTAAGCACGGACAATTTTTAGCTCCCGATAATATGAAGCACCCCGTTCAGAAATGTGTTGAGAGCGGGAACGACAAAATAATTTTGACAGAGCGCGGTTATACTTTTGGTTATAATGATTTAATTGTTGACCCCAGAAGTTTTTATCACCTGAATAATATCGGCTACCCGGTGGTTTTTGACATTACACATTGTGTACGCAAATACGGAATTCCGAGCTCTGACGCAAAAGGCGGCGCACGCGAATTTTTACCGGTACTTTCAAGGGCAGGAGTTGCGAGTGGTGTTGACGGAGTTTTTATTGAAACACATCCGGAGCCTGCCAAAGCTTTATGCGACGCGGCATCTCAACTTTGTGTATACGATTTGGAAGAATTTTTAAAACCCTTAATTGAGATTCACAACCTGGAAGTAAAATTCAGGCATTGAATTTTATTTACCGCAGTGTTTGGCCATTAATTTGTCTACCTCGTCATCATATTGCGTGGAGTAGCCCAGGTCAAGCGCTTTTTGTAAATCGAGACAAGCCGAACTTATTTTGTTTTCGGCAATAAAAACAAGCGCGCGGTTTTTAAATGCATACGAATTTTTAGGGGCAAGTTCTAAAGATTTATTTATTTCGCGCATAGCGGTTTTTAAATCACCCAGCATATAATGCGCGTAGCCTTTGTTACTGTACGAATATCCGAATTTAGGATTGCATTTAATAGCCTTATCAAAAGCCTCAATCGCTTTTTTATAATCTTTTTGTTCGAAGTTTATAAAATAACCAATGTTGTTATAAACCACATAAGCTTCGGTGCTGTCAGCCTCAATGGCTTTTAAATAATAAGTTAAGGCTTCGTCGAATTTTTTTAGCTCACATAAACAGGAAGCGAGGTTACACAGGCTGCCGAAATTGTTAGGTTCGTACTCAAGAACTTTTGTAAAATCTTTAATTGCTGTTTCATAATCGTGCAATTCAAGATAGATAGATCCTCTTTCTTTAAGTGCTTCTTTACTTTTAGAATCGGCTTCCAATATCTGGTTAATGATTTTTAAAGATTCTTTAGGTTGTTTTTTTTCGCGGTAACAACTTGCTTTCAAAAAAAGAAAATCGGGTTCATCCGGCTTAAGAGACAGGGCGTTGTCTAAATCGGCAACGGCTTTATCGAAATCATGCATAATGCGCGCATATGCCATAGCTCTTACATAATAAGAGCGCGCGTATTCAGGTTTCAGGTTAACGGCTTCTGCCGCATCGTTTACGGCATCGGCACTGCCTAAATACATGCGGCAAAGTGCACGGTTTAAATAAAGATTACAGAGTAAATAAGAGTCGCTTATTTTTGTACGGAATTCAAGCGCCTTACTGAAATCTTTAATCGCGTTTGTAAAGTCTCCTTTTTCATAAAAAGCTACCCCGCTGTTAAAAAACTTTTTTGCTTTTGATGTTTCATCATTTTGCGCTACTGCGGAAAAAGTAAAAACGCATATAAGTAAGCTGAATAGTAGTTTCATATTATTTAGTTTTTCTCAAACACTAATTGAATTTTATTAAAATCGGCAGCAGCATTAATTACTTTTCTGTAATCTTCAAATTTTGCAATCGGGTAATATAAAGCGCGGTAATTTTCAATCACGTTAATCTCAAGTGTGTTGCCGGTTAATTTGTAATCAGAAACAAATTCGGCCGCAACTTTATCATCTACCATTACGTTCTGGTTTATTTTCAGTTTTTCTATACTTAAAACTTTAAAACCATCAGGTACCGTAATAACAAGTTTGCGGTTATAGCTGTGGGTAAATGTAATCTCGGCCGGTGTTTTACGTGCGCCTTCCTGATACATTTCCGCCTGCGGGCCAATGAGTAAACCAACTTTAAATAAATATTTATTCCCCGCTTTCTCCAATAAAGAAGGAGATTTAAGTGTACAGCCCATTACAAATGGTTTGGTAAGAATTTCTTCTTCGGCAATACCTGCCATGGTAACTTTATCCATGCTCGCATCATCACCGATTGTTTTTAATGTTTTTTCCTGAAATTCTTTCTTTTGCAAGTCACTTAAAAACATAATAATGGGTTGCGTGTAATAAGCGCCGTAACCGGTGTAGGTTTGTGTAAGTGCAATGATAGTTTCTGACCAATCATCTTTAAACTTCACGTTGGCTTCCATATTACTTTGTGAAGCAGTATATTCCGGATAAGAGATAGTTTTAAGTTTTGCGATGGCGGATTTTACTTCTCCTGCCCCTAAATCAACTTCCTTAACAAACAAACTTTTTTGGCCTGTGTATTCGGGCGGAACAAAACCAATACGACTGTAAATATTCGTAGGTGACATAAATGTATTTGAGCCGGGCAGGTAAATCAGGTAATGTGCAAGATAATCCCAACTGTCAAAGTCCGGGTCAAAAGCACGGTCGGTGCGGTCGCAACTTAAAACTACTTCCGCTTTAATGCCCATTTGTGCAAAACAGCACATATATAAACGTGTAATACCTGTGTGATTGGCAATTTTTGTAGAAAGTATTTTTTCAATATTTTCATTCTCTTCAGAAGAGCCTGTGCGGGTTTCGAATTTCATTTTAAGATGATTCTCAAGCTGGCGTATTTTTGCCAAATCATCCGAACCCGAAAGTTTTAATTTTTTAAGAAAGGAATTTGTTTCCGAAATATCTTTCTTGTCAAAATCACAAATAATGTGGTAATACCTGTCAGCCGCATTATCCCAGGTCAATAATCGTGCTTTTCCTTTTACCGAATTGTAAGCAAGTTTATATTCTATACGAATGAGATTAGCATTATAAAAAGAGTATTTCTCTTCTTTAAGAGGATCGATTTTGGGGAGGCTGATAGTAACCGAATTGCGATTGCCGGAAAGCGTATCTTTTTTCATTTCGGAATTTGAGTTATAAAGTTTGGCATCAAAAGCCAGGTTAGAAGGACAAATAATTTTGTAACTGAAATTGAGTTTTGGCAGTGCGCTTTGCGCGTATTCGGTGCCGAAATATCCTCCGCTTTTTTTGTATGTATAAAGGTATTCTATTTCGCTGTTTTTTTCAATTCCTTCAATAGCAAACATTTTGTAAGAACCTTTGCTTTCTACATCGTCTACTTCCTTTATAGCACTTTTTTCGATGTTGCTTATTTTTCCGGAAGGAGAAATGGAACGCGCTTTAATCTGCATAAACTCAATAACGCCCGATGAAGGAATATAAACTTTGTTATTGTTTTCAATCCCTTTATCCGAGAACACTTTTACTTTACGGTGCTTGGTAACGTAAGTAATTAAATCGCCGGATTTTTCATAGGCGTATTCCGACACACGGAAATCTTTTAAAACTATTTGCCCTTCCGACTGATCAAGCGCTTCGGGTGCGGTAATTTTAGGGCTTGCATCCCAATCGTAAGTCCGGTAAAAAGGGTCCTGAGCTTTTACATTAAAAACAAGCAGCAAAGCAAAGAGCACGTATGCAAAATAGTTGTTACGGTTCATTTATTTATGTTTTAAGATTATAGATTCGTTATACGATTTATTTAAAAATTTCAGCATGCGTGTCCACTCGCCGAAATCATCGGGGTTTATCATCAGCTTGTTGCAATAAAAATATTTTTTCATGGTAAGTGTTTGGGCCGACTTAAAATACTCAATACTGAACCCGAAATCTTTATTGGAATAAGAAGTGTTATCCGGAATAAAGCTTATGTCAAAGCCTTCCGGTAATTTTAACTCTACGCAGGTTATTTCGTGTATGGTGTTCCGCATTTCAATAGGCACATTCCCGCGCGAATCATTTACCAGGTATTTAAGTTCTTTTTTATCGAGGTGAAAATTAAAATACGTTTCGTCATTATAGGATTTAACGAAATTATTAATCTTGTATTTGTATTTTATTTGTGTGGCTTTTTCGCGCTGCCCGGCCTGCTCAATGTCGTACGAGTCCAGCCAAAAAGTATTATTCCCTTTATTGAGGGTTTCGGTTAATTCCTTTTTAAATTCCTCGGCAGTAAGATTTGAGTAGAGGTAATCTATGTGAATTTTAGGATAGCCGCTCAGAGCCAATTCACCATTTCCGGATAATTCTCCGTTTTTTATTTCGGCGGATAAACTGTCGTAAACCATGTTTTTTTCTTTGGAAACTACAGGTACATCAAATAATTCAAAAGAAGAACTGTCGATACCTATAAGCGCTTGTTTACCCTGTATCATCGAAGTATATAATTGCATAGTGGCATTCTTACCCGTAGCATCCAGCAACCATACTTTTCCGGTGCTGTCTTTGTATGCCGCAATCATATGGTTATCTACAATAGGCGTAGGAATTTCACTATACCGGTAAGGAATATCCCTTGTACCGATCCACGTGAGGTAGGATTTTACATGTATGGTTGAAAGCATTTGGGTAATAATGCTTGCCATGTCTTTACAATCACCGTAACGTTTCTCGTAAATCGCATTTGCCTCGCGCGGCACCAATCCTCCCAGGCCATCTTCAAAAGCAATGTATTTGATGTTGTCCTGCACCCAATAAAATATTTTTTGCACTTTCTGAAATTCTGATTTACAACCCACAGTAAGCGAATCGCTGATCTTTTTCAAAGCTTCGGAGGATGTGCTGTTAACGCCTTTTATGGTTTGCGAATACCAGGAGTATAATTCCTTGGGAGAGGAAAGCACTTTGGTAGTATCTCCGTGGTCAACGTAACTGGGAATAAAAAAAATAATGTGTGGAATAAAATAACGAAGGTTGGGCGCCATATCGCTTGTGTGATATTTTGCGAGGTCTTTGGCTTTCCATGTATAATAATTGTATTTTCCTTTAGTGGTTTTTGTAAATTCAAGTTGCAGCCCGTCGCAATTTTTAAGATAATACCTCAGCTGCACATTTTTATTCATTTTAACAGTTACTTCCGATTGGAGAGTGGGGATGTATCCGGAAAAATAAAATACACCGAAAATTTTCGCGTCGGTATATTCTTCGTTGCTTTTCAGAGTAGTGATAGAGCCTGCAGTAACAGAAGGATAAGAAATGGTAGTGGTTTTACTGTCGTCAAAAAACACGTGCCCTTCGGTAGCTGATTTTTCACTGATATCTGTAGCCTTATACGTTTTGTATTTTCCGGACTCGTTGCGCGAAAGTGTTTTAGCTTCAAGAATGGTATTTTTTATAAAAAAACTCGAATATAAATTGCGCGAGTTGATATAGGAAACACCCACATCATTCAGTGCAAGGCCTTCTTCTTCACCTTCGGCATTTACCTGTAACTTTTTATCCTCAAGGTTTATAGTATAAACTTTTGCGTGTTTTAAAATTAAGGCATTCTCCTCGGGATACAGCTTCCTCATCTCGCCCAAATCTATGTCCTGCGCTGCAAGGTGGCTGCAGAAGAAAGCAAAAAAACTATATCTGAAAAAAGAGCCGGACATAAAACTATTAAAGGGGCTGATTATCGTAATATTTTACGGATTTGGTGAGTTTACCGGCATTGTCGTAATACTTCCAAACGCCGAATTTATGTCCGTTAGTATAATACCCTTCCTGTTTTACTTTTCCGTTTTCGTAATACTGTTTAGAAGGCCCGTGTTTTTCACCTATTACATAATTTGTTTCACTCTTCAGGTTTCCGTTGGCGTAATATGCTTTCAGAGCCCCGTTTTCCTGCCCGTAATAATAGTTTTCGTCTTTCTTAATTTTCCCATTGGTAAAGTACTCGGTTTTTTTACCATGTGTATAGCCATTCTGCATTTCGTACTCAATCGATTTTTGCCCGTTTGCAAAATAGGCAAGCACTTTTCCGCTTTCATTTTTAATAGGAATGCTGTCGTATTTACCTGCTTTGTTTATAAACGAGTAGCTTACCATAATATCGTTATCGTAGTATTTACTTATGATAAGCTGTCCATCTTCCGACATATATTTTAAAGGGCCCTGCGCTTTCCCGTGAATATAAGGCGCAATGCGGTAAAGAGTTTTATTTTCGTGATAGGTTTTCTGAACGCCGTCTTCATTTCCGTACTTATAATTAAATTCTTCGTGCAGAGTTCCGTTTTCATAGTTCGATGTATAGGTTCCGTGCAAATCGCCGTTAAAATAATGTTCTTCGCGTTCTTTCTGCCCGTTTTCGTAATTGTAAACAAAAACACCTTCTCTTTTATCATTCTGGTAAGTTCCCTGCGTTTCGATAGAGCCATTGTTGTAATACCAGGTATAAGTCCCTTCAGAAAGCCCGCCTTTTAAAGCACCTTTAAAATAAGGTTTGCCGTTTGCGTGAGAGAAAAGATAATCGCCGGTACCTAAAGGAAACAAATTGGTATTGGTAACTTTTCCGGTCGAATCGTAACAAACAATCTTTGTAAAGAAATCATCTGTGATATATTCATCCCGAATCTTTTTCCCGTTGGTGGCAAATATTTGCTGCTTGCCGGTTTGCGAACCGTTAAGGTAATAGCGGATGTTGGATAGAACTCCGTTTTCATTATAGTAATACCAGTATCCCTGTTCGGCATTATTTACATAGTAACCCTGTCTTTCAAGCGTACCGTTAATGTAATAGGTTTTGTAAATGCCTTCTATCAAACCGTTTTTGTACTCGCACTCTACTTTTACTTTGTTGTTGTTGTGGAACGACTGGTACTTGCCGTGCAGTTTTCCTTCTTTGTAATTCTCGTCCTCCGAAACATATCCATCAACATTGTAGTATTTCCATTCGCCGTCCTGCTTGTCTTCGGTGTAAGTGCCCTCACTTATTTTATTTCCGTTGATGCGGTAAAAAGTAACGGGGAAGTTTTTTCCCTTCTTTTTCTGATCATTCATTACTTTCCCGGTTCCGTCGTAGCTTTTTGATTCGGAGAGTTCTTCACTCTTGTTATAAAACAACTCATTTTCAATCTGCCCTTTGTGCGAGTAGAACTTATTAGAGATAGCTTTTCCTTTTTCTGAGTAAAGGATTTCTTCGTTCAGCTTTCCGTCAGCGGTATATTTTTTCCAGATTCCGGAATTCAATCCCTTATCATTATACTGCCCTTCTTCCTGTAAATTTCCGTTTTTGTGCCATGCTTTATAAGTGCCGCTGTTATTATCTTCCTTTATCGTGCCTTCGCTTTTCTTGGCTCCGTCTTCGTAATAATGTACATAAGGCCCGTTGCGTTTGTTTTTAGAGAAGGTGGCGGTTTCTAAAACTTTTCCGTTAGGATGGTATTGGGTAAAAGCTCCCTCCCCCATATCGTTCACATAATTTAATTCGTATTTTTTGGCTCCGTTTGAATAATAGGTAATTTCTTTTCCTTCTTTTTTTCCTTTTTTGAACGTGTAAGAGCCTTTTTTGATATTGGTTTTGTAATACGTTTCAACCGTTCCGTCATACAAATCATCTACGTAATTAGCCACTAAAGATTTTGAGCCGTTCCTGTCGTACTTGGTATAAGGGCCGTAAAGTTTGTCGTGTTTAAACGTGGCCTCTTCTTTTAATTCTCCTCCGTCGTAATAATATTTCCACAATCCGTCGCGTTGGCCTTTATCATCAAACGGGCCTTCCGATTTTACGAAGCCTGTTTTATGAAAATATTTCCAGTATCCGGTTGCTTTGCCATTGGTAACATTACCGGCAGCTTCAGGTTTGTAATTTCCGTAATAAAAATGGCGCACTTTCTGCTTGTTGCCGTTCATGTTTTCCTCGTAAGTAAACAAAGAGTTATCAAGGATGTTCGAAACCCAATCAACATATTTTTTTTGAGAAGATGCGTGCTTGTCAATCCACTTATTAATCGTTTCGTTGCCCAATGGTTTTAAAGCGTAATACATGAAATCTTCAAAATAATTTTGCTTTTGCACGGCAGTGAAGAAAGGTACGTAGGTTTGCATCCAGAAACCTTTATCGCCGCTGTTGTAACTCAGTTTTTCTAAAAATAATTGCAATTGTTTTACAAAGTCATATTGCAGGTCAATTTTCGATTTGTATTTGCCGTTAAGCGCCACTTTTGATTTGATGATTGCTTCCAGGTCAGAAAAATCGTCTGTTTCTCCCGCTGCTACAATAGGCCCTTCGGGTTCAACTTCTTTTTTCAGGATTTTTTCCATAAAAATAACCAGGTCAGAACCTCTTTGTGTAGTATTTTCTAACTGAAGGAAAAACATAAACGAGAGTAAGGCCGGAGCAAGTTTCCCTTCCTGAAACGCGGCTAACCCCAGCCGGAAATGGCTTGAAGCGTGGAAGGGATTAACCGTAACGGCTTTCTGCAAATATTTTTCGGCATTGGGATAATCTTTTTTGCGCAGGTAAGAAACCCCGATGTTGAAATAGATGAGATAACTGCGCGGGTATTTAACCAACCCTTCGTTATAGGCTTTCATCGCGGTTTCAAATTTCCCGGTATCTTCAAGGGCACTGCCTTTAACGATGTAAAAATTTTCTTCGTACTTGTTTTTTTCGGCGAGGAATTTATCTGCCAGAACTACCGCCTCACTATCCCTGCGGGCACTTAAATATGCGTTAGCTAATTCAATTGAAGCCACCATGTAATTAGTGTCGTTTTCATCAATTTTTAAAAATTCGGTAATAGCTTCGTTGTAGTTTTTTTCTTTGCTTAGTTTAAAAGCTTCTTCCATAATATCACCCGAATTTATGGGCGGCGTAAGGGTTTGTGATTTTGCCTCGAACGAAAGGGCCAATACAATAATTGTGATGTAAAAAAAGTTGATTTTTTTCATATTAATTTCAATATACTCCAAATATAACGGCTAAAAACAATATTTACAATTTTACAAGCCCTTTTTTGTATTTTTGCGCCATATTTATTAATTTCTTTAAAATGCTCGATAAAACCGGAATAGCCAAACGCATTGCCAGAGAGGTAAAACACGGCATGTTCGTTAATTTAGGAATAGGAATCCCCACACTTGTGGCCAATTATATACCCGCCGGACTGGATGTGGAATTGCAGAGTGAAAACGGAATTTTAGGTATGGGCCCCTTTCCTTTTGAGGGTGAAGAAGATGCTGATTTGATCAACGCAGGTAAACAAACTGTTACGTTATTAAACGGTTCCAGTATTTTTGACAGTGCCATGAGTTTTGGAATGATACGCGCCCAGAAAGTAGATTTAACCATACTTGGTGCTATGGAAGTGAGTGAAAACGGAGACATAGCCAACTGGAAAATTCCCGGAAAAATGGTAAAAGGCATGGGCGGAGCTATGGATTTAGTAGCCTCGGCAAAAAATATTATTGTAGCTATGCAACAGGTAAATAAAGCAGGCGAATCAAAATTATTACCAAAATGTGAGTTGCCTTTAACCGGGATACGCTGTATTAAAAAAGTAGTTACCGAATTAGGCGTATATGAAATTGTAAAAGAAGGGGGCTTTAAATTATTGGAGCGCGCCCCGGGTGTTACTGTAGAGCAAATTAAAAAAGCTACCGCCGGCAAACTGATTATTGAAGGCGATGTGCCCGAAATGGTAATTTAATTTTATTGTTTTGGACAAGGCTTACGAAGAAAAATACCACGATATAGAAGAGTGGAACTGGTGGTTTGTTGCGAGGCGTAGAGCTGTTTTATCACTCTTAAAAAATACCGGTAAAAAATCAAAAATTTTAGATATTGGCTGCGCGGGTGGCCCTTTGCTCAACGATTTAAAACAACAGGGTTTTGAAAACGCGGCGGGTGCCGATTTCAGTGAAGAAGCTGTTGCCAAGTGTGAAAGACGTGGCCTGAAGGCTTATCAAATGGACGCGCATAATTTAGAATTTGCACCAAACAGTTTTGACTTATTAATTGCCAGTGATTCATTGGAGCATTTAGAGTTTGATGAAAAAGCATTGGCAAACTGGTACAGTATTTTAAAACCCGGCGGAAGAATTATTGTCTTTGTTCCTGCCTATAAATTTTTATGGAGTGAACAGGATGTGGTGAATTTTCATTTCAGGAGATATACAAGAGCGAATCTGGTTGCAAAAATGCAAAAGGCAGGATTTAATGTAACCCGTAAAGGTTATTGGAATTTTTCAGTGTTTTTTCCTACAGCTGTTTTTCGCTTGCTGCAAAATCTTAAAAATAAAATTTCTCCTTCTAAAGAAGCAAAAGACCAACTTTCAGGTTTTAATCCCGCTTTAAATAAAATGCTTATTGGCTGGATGAGTGTGGAGAATAAAGTTTTTAAAGCTATGCCTTTTCCCTGTGGCGTGAGCGTTTTTGCGGAGGCGATAAAAAAATAAATTCTTCATATCAGTTCTCGATATACTTTGCCAGTGGGCCAAACTTACTCGAACTGACAGTGATTTTTCCAATTCAGTGATGTCGTTTCGAGTAGTCCCGCTTTTTCTTGTGAACTTATCGAGAAGTGATTATTTTGATTTATTCCAATTCTTTTTCTTGGCCAATTCAGGTAAAAAATGAAAATTTCCATGTATTAAGGCTTCCTGTTTCGCTGCCGACCACTTTTTAATTTTCTTTTTAAATGCTATTGCATAGTTGGCATCAGTAAACTCAGCTTTGAAAACAAGCTCAACAGGTAATCTTTTACAAGTATAAGATTTTTTATGCCGGCCGCCCTGATGTTCAGCCATTCTTCTTCTTAAATCATTAGTCAATCCTGTATAATAAGTGCCATCGGTGCACAATAAAATATAAACGAAAAGCATGCTACAAATATAAGCTCTGTTCTCGATACAACCTGCCGGTGGGCCAGGTTTACTTGAACGGACAATTATCCCAAATCGTACAAGGTCACTTCAAGTAGTCCCATTTTTTTTGTGGAGCGTATCGAGAAGTGATTAAATTACAAAACGATTTCGTTCTCGGTACACTCGTTAACGCATTGTTATTCGAACTGACAGTTTATAAAATAAGCACTTCGGTAGCGCCAAGTCCATACTTTTTATACTCGCCGTCGTAATAACGTACCTCTTTCGTGTAACCCGCAAGTATATTTAAAATTTCCTGTTTTAATCTTCCGTTCCCTACACCGTGAATAAAAATAATTTTATGGTAGCGGTTATTTATTGCTTCATCCAAATGCATTTGAAAATTGCGCAACTGCAATTGTAACATGTCGTAATTGCTCATGCCCTTGTAAGAATCTGTAAGCTCTTCGATATGCAAATCAATTTCCTTGTCAACTAAAAAAGCGGGATTATTATGCGGCACTGATTTTTTTTCCTGCTGTTTCAATTCTTTTAAAGTGCGAAGGCGTTCCACATCGTAATCGGTAAGAGTTTGAGTGAGCTTTTTTGCCTCGTTAAAATTATCTTTTAAGGTATAAGCCCAAACGGGGAATTTAAAATCGTGGTGCGGAATGAAATTATGCGGATTTAAAATATTTTCGTTTAAGTGAACGATTTCCGCCACCGGAATTTGTGAAGTATAATGTTGTTTTTTGAAAAACAGAAGTTCAACTTTATGATAAGCGAATTCTTTTAGTTGATGTTTCTGTAATTTTTTTAAAAGTACTTTTTGAAAGGGGCCAATCTCGCCTTGCTTAGTTGTCTGATAGAGATTACCATCGCGAATGCTGTAGGTAAATAATAAATTGAACGAAGAAGAATTAAGAATGTAAAAGCTGAATTCGTTTTGCAACAAGGGCATTTCATGGTCGGGTTCAATGACGAAAAAAATACATTCGTGTTTTATCTCTTCGGTCTGTTTTTCATCTTTGGTAAAAACAATTTCGGTCTCAATTAAAACCAGGTCGGAGATACGGTAGGGGATTTCAAAACCATCCACCTCAACAAAGGCAGTGCTTTTATCTTTAAGGCGGGTAACGACGCCTTCGCCTTTTTCGTTTAAAAGGCGCACTTTATTTCCGATGCGGATATTCATTAGGGCAAAGATAAGGTAAAGGCCCCTTTGTTTTGCGTGAAATAAGCTTTGTTAAAGCAATCTTCTTTTTTGTAAAATTTGCCGGAAACGATAAAATTCTCTTCTTTGCACAGATGTTTGCGCTGTTTTTTTATTTTTACCGCAGAGGAGGGCAGCCAAACAAAATCCGGTTTTATAGCCTGCAATAAGTTTTTTGAAATTGTGCTGCCGTCTTGTACGTAGAGAATTTTTTTGTTGCCCGCAAACAAGAGGCAGATTTTCCCGAGCTGAATATTCTTTTCTGAAATGACATCATGATAAATTCGGTTTTCCCGAAGTGTACTTGCCAAACGATAATCTGCAGAAGTATCCGTAATCCGCACAAGATCATTTCCTGTAAAAATATCCATTGTCGAATTTTTATCAGAATGATAAATTACAAATTCATTATTTTTCTTCGCCGCAAAATCATAAAATAAAGAAATGAAGAGCATAAGAATCGTTAAGCCAAAGGAACTCATCAGAAGTTTATAAGAACGATATTCTATCGCAATAAAAACTAATACAATTAAAATGTACATCAATACCATATTTACCAATGAAAGATGAATATTGTCAATCATGCAGAAAGGAAGTTGGTCAAAGAAAAGTGCAGAGGCATTCATGAATTTTATGAGGGTTGCTGTGAGCCAAACCAAAGTTTTGCTTATGAATGCTACTTTAGAAAAAACCAAAACTAAAATTCCACCGTACATAACTATTGTTGAAACAGGAATTAAAAGCATATTGGTTACCAAAAACAAAACCGGAAATTGATGAAAATAATAAAGCGTAATCGGCAACGTGGCTAATTGAGCTGCAATACTTACCGAACAAAGAGCCCATATTTTTTCGGCAAAGCCTGACGAGAACGCAAACATATTATAAAAACGGGGATACAAATAAATAATCCCAAGTACCGCCACGTAAGATAATTGAAAGCCCGCATCTGCCAACCAGAGCGGGTTATAGCATAAACTTATAAACGCAGAAACAAAAACAATATTAGAAACTTCTACATTTTCAAAAAGTGTTTTACCAATCAAGATTAAACTGAACATTAAAGCGGCGCGTACGGCAGGAGCAGAAAATCCCGATAGCAAAACGAAAAACCATAAAAAGGAAAGAATTAAAAAGACTTTCAGCCATACTATTTTTTTATTTCCCTTCATGAAGGCAAGCAAGTAACCCAACATCAAATAAATCACACCCACGTGCAAACCTGAAACAGATAATACGTGCAATGTGCCTGTATGCGAATAAGCGTTCATGAGAGGTTGATCAATCTGGTCGTCGTAACCTAAAACCAAAGCGGCTACCATAGCAAATTCAGAATCTTGTAAGCCACTTTCCTTATAAGTATTTAAAAGGTATTTGCGAATTTTTTGTGCGAAACCGTAAAACGAAAAACTTTCCTGTTGTTTAATGCAACTCCAGCTACCTTCTTTTAAGTAAGCGGTATAAAAAATGTTTTTAAGCTTAAGGTAATTTTTATAATCAAATTCGTGCGGGTTTAAAGGTGGCGTTACTTCCTGTAATTGAGAAGAGAAAATAATGGTATTGCCTGTTTCTAAATTTTTTGCAGTTTCGTTTTTTTGAAAGTAAACAATAATTTTCCCTGAAGTATTTTTCCATTGGCCTTTTACTTTAGCCTGTTGTAAAACAATTTCAGCTTTTACGCTTTTGGTTTTTTCTGCAGGTAAATCACTGATGTAACCCGAATAAAATTCCGGCTCGCTGCCGAGTAAGCTTGTATAATGATGTGGGTTTTCTTTTTCATTATTGAGTTGACAAAAGCCCCAGCCCGTTAAAAACAAAAAAACCTGGGTAAACAAACCAAAAAACAGTTTTGAAAAACTTCGTGCTTTTTTAATCGTCATTAAATAAACCCATACGCATATACCAAACGCAGCGCAAAGCACCAAAAGCTCGGGCGCTTTTTCATAACCAAAAAGCCAAAGCGTTATTCCCAGCAGAAAAGGAAATAAAATGCGTAGGAATGGATTATAGTTTAAAAAATTCACGGCGGTAAAAATAGTTTTCTTTTTTTAATGGCGAAAGAAACCATACAGGTGTTTTTGCTGCTCTCTCACTTTTTTACTATCTTTATTACATGAAAAGGTTTACCAACCCTTCTTCAAATATTGTCTCATTAAATATCGAAAGTATTTCTAATTACCAAAACTCTATCCTTACAATCCAAAATACTTTAGGAAAAAACTGTGAAAAGACTCCTTTTCTCAAATATCATTGAAGTGTCAACTTTACCGGAGGGTTATTATATCTTACAAATTACTTTATCAGGAGGCGAAACTTATAAAACTAAGTTTATAAAACAGTAGTTTCCGGTAATTCGGAAACGAGTTAAGTGTGTAAACTACTCTCTGAAAAAATTCAAATCTTTTAAATCGATCAGGTGCACATTGCGGTAGTAAAAATTTAAAACGTCTTTGTAGTTATATCCTGCTTTGGTCATACGCATTGCGCCTTCCTGGCACATGCCAATGCCGTGGCCAAAACCGCGGCCGTTAAGAATTAAAGTATCTCCGGCGGGCTCTATAGAGAAGAAAGTTGATTTTAATTGAAAATCCGTACGCACATTTTTAAGTGGTACTTTAATGCTTGCGTATTCTAAATTTATTTTCCGCGATTCCTGTTTAAAGTGCAAGGCCTGCCAACGCGCGCTGCTGTCGTCAACGGGGTAATTGTGTTTCAGTTTTAAATAATCCAACCAATCACTTGCAAGTATTTTTCTTTGCCATTTTGCGTTAGGCATTTTAAGGCTGAAGGTGTCGTTAACCGCGCGCAGGTAAGAAGTACTTGTTCCCCAAACGTCTTCCGAGTTAACAGTTTGCCCGCCGCTGTTAGAATGAAAAACTGCCACGATTAAATTCATGTCATCGTCCACAACTACTTTACCGCGTGTTGCGTTTACGGCCTGTATAATTTTTGCTTCGTGCGACTTTCCGAAAAAAGCCTGGCAGTGTACCTGGTCGCATAAATTAAAACCTTCCGTCTGGTGTTTAGTGTAATGCGTAAGAGCATATGTGCGGGCAAGTATAGCCTGCACTTTGTAAAATTCTATCGGAGAATACAATCCTGATTCAGCTTCGGAAACGCCGGCAATGTAATTATCCAAAACCGATTCGTTGAGCAAACGCAAAAATCCTGTTTCAACTGTTATGTTCAGATTGTCATCAAAAAAACGAGGCTTGCGATCAGGATTAAGGCATTTCAGCTTAAAAGATTTTTCCGCGTCAGATGAAAAAACACGTAGCGAAATAAATTTCCCCCAGTATTTTTCGAACGATTTTACTTCGAGTGAATCATTTACTACAGAAATTTTCAACGCATTTTGCGCGTCGAATGTAAGCAGGTTTTTCCCGTCGGCAATTAATTGATAGTTGCCAATCTCCGGTGCAAAAACCAGTTCTTTAATTTTTGTGAGGCTGAGAATTTTTATGTTGACGATTTCTCCGGCGGTAAACTTATTCCAGTCGGCTATTTTGGCCTTTGTTTTTTTTGCAGGCCCGCCTTTGTCTTTTTTTACAATGGGGCGAATACCCGAAGTAGCTGCCAGGGCAAATAATGCTAAAAATATGACAGTTAATTTTTCAGGCCTTTTCATGTTGCAGACGACGGTATATCTCCGCTGCAATTTTAGCCGAAACATTACCTGCCTGCAATAGGCCCTGTATAATGTTATACTCAGCCAATAGTTGATTTCTTTTTGGCCCCTCTAAAAGGCCGGTAAGCTCTTCAACGATACGGGTTTCATTTAATTCCCTCTGAATTAGCTCGGTAACCGCGTTTTTATTGAGGATTAAATTGACCAATCCTATCCATTTTACCTTAATTACCATACGGGTAATTTGTACCGAAATGGCATTTCCGCTATAACAAAGTGCCATCGGAAGCCCGAAAAGAGCAGCTTCCAGTATCGATGTGCCCGATTTTACTAATCCTGCGCGGGCGTGAAACATAAGAGCGTAGGTATCGTCTTTTATAATTTTTACATCAAAACCCTTGGTTACTGCTTCGTAATTATTTTGCGAAAAAGTAGCCGATGCCCCAATCACAAACTGGTAATCCGGAAAATGTTTTACGGCTTTCAACATATCGGGCAAAATATAATTGAGTTCCTGCTTTCGGCTTCCCGGGAATAAGGCAATAATGGGCTTATCAGGCAGATTGTGTTTTTTAAGAAAATCATTCCGCGAAATGATTTTTTCTTTTTCGGCATTAACGATATCGGATAAAGGATGCCCGAAATAATCTACTTCGCAATTATGTTTGGCGTAAAACGGTTTTTCGAAAGGAAGAATCACAAACATGCGCTCTACGCATTCCTTCACAATATTTACACGGCTTTCCTGCCAGCCCCAAACAGTAGGAGAGATATAATAAAAAACACGAATGCCCTGCTGCTTTGCCCATTTTGCAATGCGAAGATTAAAGCCGGGGTAGTCAACTAAAATAAGCGCGTCGGGTTTATGTTTTAAAATGTCTTCTTTGCAGAATGCGATGTTTTTAAAAATGGTGCGAAGATTTGCCACTACTTCAATAAAACCCATAAAAGCGAGTTCCTTGTAATGTTTTACAATTTCTCCTCCTTCCGCTTTCATTAAATCGCCGCCCCAGCAACGAAAAGTAGCTTTTTGGTCCGCTTTTTTTAATTCCCGCAAAAGATTGGAGGCATGTAAATCTCCCGAAGGTTCGCCGGCTATAACATAGTAATTCATTTACGATTTTATCATTTACGATTTACAGATTTTGATATTTACGATTTGCAGTTTCAAATACTCAAATCGTCAATCTCTCAATCGTCAATTTCCTAATTATCCCAACTGTGTTCAACGTATATTTTTAAATACAGAATCAAAAAACCATACAGCAACATTGTTAAAATAATTCCACGGCAGGTTTTGTATTTTTCCTTATTTACAAATAAAAAAAATAAACCCAGATTCGGAATTAAGCATAAACTTAAAACGGCAGATAATACCCCGCCATTCATTAAGAAATGAAAAAACTGCGGAAAAAACTTCATATACTTAAAACTCCAGAGCCAGTAAATTAAAATAGAAATAAAAGGCAATATCAAACCACCAATACCACCAAGCCAAAAATTATTCCAGTTAATTTTCTTCAGCATATTATTCAAATAAACGTTTAAACTCTTTTACCTGCCCGTGATTGGTCATGTCAAAGTCAACGGGTACTACTGTAACGTAACCTTTTTTATTAAAATACATGTCGGTTTCAGGATTTCCTTCTTCCAGGTTAACGAATTTACCGGTAAGCCAGTAATAAGACCGGCCAGAGGGGTCTTTGCGTTCATCAAATTCTTCAATCCAATTGCCGAGTGCAGCGCGACAAACTTTAATGCCTTTCATTTCTCCGGCTTTTAGCTTGGGGATGTTTACATTAAGACAAGTCGTTTCTGTAAAATTTTCAGATAATACTTTTTCTACAATTTCTTTTATCATTTTTTCGCATTGAGAAAAATCAGCATCGAGAGAAAAATCGCTCAATGAAAAACCAATAGAAGGAATTCCTTCAATAGCACCCTCAATAGCCGCGCTCATGGTACCCGAATAAATTACGTTGATGGAAAGATTAGAGCCGTGATTAACACCAGAGAGAACCAAATCAGGTTTCCTGTCTAAAAATTTATTTACGGCCATCTTTACGCAGTCAACAGGTGTGCCGCTGCAACTGTATTCCTTACTTACTTTATGAAGGTTGCTTTCTTCAATACGGAGAGTAGAATTTAAAGTGATAGCATTGCTCATCCCACTTTGAGGTTTATCAGGCGCAATAACGCAAACCTCTCCGAATTGTTTTGCCAGGTTGCTTAAAAATAAAATACCCGGCGCGGTAATACCGTCGTCGTTGGTAATGAGTATAAGTTTCTTTTGCGACATAAAGCTCAAAGATAGTAAATAATGAGGTAGGAGGTGAGAGGTTTGAAGTACGAGGTTGGAAATACGAAGTAAAAGAGTAGAGAAAATGAAAAGAAGAAAGTATAAGGAGGGATTGGTTATCTTTGTAAAAATGGAATTGGAAAAACTTTTACAGGAGGTAATTAAAACGGTTGAAGAAACCGGTGCTTTTATAGCGCGCGAGCGGAAAACTTTTTCGGAGAAAGATATTCTGGCGAAGGACAGGAATGATTTGGTGAGTTATGTGGATAAGCAATCGGAATTACAATTGATAGATAAATTAAAAAACGTAGTGCCTGAGGCGGGATTTATTGCGGAAGAAAGTAGCCCGGATACAAACACAAAAGAATTAAACTGGATTATCGACCCTTTGGACGGGACAACAAATTTTATTCATAACGTACCTTCTTACGCCGTGAGCGTTGCGTTGGCAAGTAAAAAAGAAATTTTGCTGGGAGTGGTTTTTAATATTCCCCAAAATGAAATGTTCAGTGCGCATAAGGATGGAAAAGCTTTTTGTAACGGAAAGGAAATTTCTGTTTCAAAAAGTACAAAGCTTGGCGATTGTCTTATAGCTACAGGATTCCCGGTAAAAAATTTCGACAGGATTGAGGGGTTTCAGAAAACTACAGAGTATTTCATGAAAAATACGAGGGGAATTCGCCGTATGGGAGCTGCCGCGGTTGATTTATGTTATGTGGCGTGCGGACACTTCGACGGATTTTTTGAGTACAACCTTAATGCCTGGGATGTAGCTGCCGGCGCGTTGATTGTGAAGCAGGCAGGCGGAGTATTAAGTGATTTTACAGGCGGAGAAAATTATTTATTCGGGAAAGAAATGGTGGCGACGAATAAAAATATTTATTCTGACTTTCAGAAAATCGTAAAAATTAATTTTTCTTAAGCAACTTATTTAAATTCCGTGCGATATATTTTTCGCTTGTTAAAAGTGAATTTTGTATTCGTTTTGCATAAGTAATGCTATCGGTAATTTCTTTATTTTTTTCTTCAATGATATCCCGTGAGATTTTCAGTTTCAGTGTGTTAATAAAATTTTCTTTGGTAATCTTATAACGCGTATTCATTCCCGCAAAAGCAAAAAGCATAAAAATTCCACCGAAAAAAAGGGTGCTTCCCATAGAGGGGATTTCCCAAAAGGGTTCGCAACGCGCCGAAAGAATAAGAAAAAATGCTACAGTGTGATTAATGAAAGAAACTAAAATGAGATTGATTGTTTTTCCAAAATATAACAAGCCTCTTACCAATGTAATGGTACTCACAGCCAATAAATAATTGTGCACATTTTCAACCTGTGTGTAGGCCGCCATATAACCAAAACACGTTGCAGCAATAATAGAAATGCCATAAGTTGCTATGAAAGCGGGAAGCGAAAAATATTTCTTCCACAAAACAATGCCTAACATAAACGCCGAAACACCAAGGAAAATATAGAGATAATTAAGGAAACGCTCGTGACTATAATTATATTCAAAAAAAGCGAAAAAAGGAATAATAATTGCAGACATAACCCAGCTTGTACCTGCCGATTTGGTGGCCAGTTTAAGCACTTCGGTTTCCCATTCCTGCTCATAATCAATCTTATTCTCCTGCATAAAGCCTTCTAATACGATTTTATCAAAGTTAAGGAAATTTATAAGGTAAAAAAGAGCCTTAAAAAACCTTAAAACGACAATATTTGCACGAAATTTGCGTATCTTTAAAGATGCAACCGCAAAGGCATAAAGACACCAAAGTTGTTTAAAATATTCTTTGCATCTTAGCGACTTTGCGGTGAAAAAAAGGATGAAAAAAGTTTTTTTAATAGTTGCATTATTTCTGGTTACTGTAAGCGGTTTCTCCTCTCAGATATTAATCCCGATGGATAATACCCAGAAAAACCATTTAAAAGCCTACGGTATTGCTTACTGGATTTTAAAACACGATATTGAACTTTATTGGCTCATTAATTATCGCGGAGGCAGTTTTATGTTCCGCAATGATAAAGCTTTTACCGATGAGTGCAACATACGCGGGATTTCATACGAAGTAATTCCCGATGCAAAAAGCACGGCTATCCTGCAGGAAATTTCTAATCCTGAAGTCAACCAGGATGCCGTTAAATTAGAGAAAGCTCCGAGGATTGCAGTGTATTCACCCAAAGGAAAACAACCCTGGGACGATGCAGTAACTTTAGTTTTAAATTACGCGGAGATACCTTATGATATCGTATATGATGAAGAAGTAATGAACGGAAAACTTTCTGAATACGATTGGATGCACTTACACCACGAAGATTTTACCGGACAATACGGAAGATTCTGGTCACAATCACGTAACGCCGCATGGTATGTAAACGAAGTGAAAGAAAATGAAGCCATGGCAAAAAAATTGGGCTTCAGTAAAGTTTCTTTAATGAAACTGGCTGTTGCAAAAAAAGTACGCGACTTTGTTTCGGGTGGAGGGTTCATGTTTGCCATGTGTTCCGCAACCGACAGCTACGATATCGCGCTTGCCGCCGAAGGAATCGATATTTGCGATTATATGTTTGACGGCGACCCCGCGGATAAAGACATGAATAAAAAAATTGATTACAGCAAAGGTTTCGCTTTTGAAAATTATATGCTTAGTACAAATCCTTACGAATACGAATTTTCTACCATTGATACATATAACACGCGTATTCCTAAACACGGAGTAACGAAGGAGAATGATTTTTTCACGCTTTTCGATTTTTCGGCTAAATGGGATCCTGTTCCAACGATGTTATGTCAGAGTCACGAGCAATTGATAAAAGGTTTTTGGGGACAAACCGTGGCCTTTGATAAAACGTATGTAAAGAAAAACGTTTTAATTATGGGAGAGAATAAAGCGGCTAACGAAGCCCGTTATATTCACGGCGAGTACGGAAAAGGCACCTGGACTTTTTACGGTGGTCACGACCCGGAAGATTACCAGCACAGGGTGGAAGATCCTCCTACTGATTTAAGTTTACATCCTAATTCGGCAGGATACCGTTTGATTTTGAATAACGTTTTATTTCCCGCCGCGAAGAAGAAAAAGCAGAAAACTTAAGAAATGGAACGCAGATGACGGGGATTGTTTATGATCTCTGTGATTTATTTTTTTAACAAAGCATTTATTTTTTCTTCCAATTCTAATTTAAATCTCTGATAAACCTCTGTATTTTCCTGCAGCGGACGATGATTCATGCTTTTTAAAAGTGGCTCGTATTCCGAAAGGAAATTTTTTGTTTGCTCATCACAAAAAGAAGAAACAAATTTTTCCCAAACATAATTTACCGCGAGATGATTCGGATGAATCATGTCTTCTTTAAAAAAGCGATAATCGCGTAATTCGTCAATGACAATTTCGTAAGCGGGAAAGTAAAAACAATTTTTATTTTCTTCAACTAAAGTGTGAACGGCATCTGATAAAATTCCTTTGCTGCGATTGTTTTCAATTAATCCGTCTCGTATATAACGTACCGGGCTTACCGTAAACAGAATATTTAATGTCGGGTTAAATTTTTTCAGCGCCGCCATTTGTGTTTTCCATGCCGCAACAATTCTTTCTTTGGTAAGAAGGATTTTTTCAAATTCAGCAGAAGGAATTTTATGGCAATTACCGACAACCTCTCCTGTACTTTTGTATTTATAAGCAAAAGCGCTTCCAAAAGTTACAATAAGCCAATCGCATTTTTTCAAGTGAGTATGTGCTGTATTTATTTCTTCGTTAATACTCTGCAAACATTTGACAGAATCTGTGTTTGAGAATCGCCCGTGATGATTAAGGCTTAACCACAGTTCGTTAGATTTTAAAATATCTTTTTCCGAGTAATTTTTACCTTCGGTATAATCTTCAAGAGCTTTTTTTAAACTAAGCGGATTAAACAAAATACCGTGCGGGTTAACAAGCGTGTTAAACCTTCTTTCACTCATTTTATGGCCAATTTCTTCGGCAAAGCAAGAACCCGTAAGCAAAATTTTTTGCTTAACACTAACCGGCTTTTCGGGGCTTTTAATTGAAAAAGGCAGAATAAAATCCATATAATTCTTTGCTAATTTAATGTATAAAGGCATTCCTTATGTATCTTTACGCCGATTTTTTCCGTGATAAAAAACAATCCCCATAAACAGGTAATCTATTGGCTCCTTACAGGCTGCGTACTTATTTACCTAATGGTAGTAATAGGTTGTATCACGCGCCTTACGCATTCCGGCTTATCTATTACAGACTGGAGTGTAATGGGTACCATGCCCCCCTTAAGTGAGCAAAGTTGGAACGAACATTTTTCTAAATACCAGGAGAGCCCCGAGTTTAAAATCATCAATAGTGAAATGACTATTGATGAATTCAAAAATATTTTTTGGTGGGAGTGGTCGCACCGAATGATAGGTCGTATGATAGGCTTTGTATTTTTTGCGGGCTTTGCTTTTTTGTATTGGAAGAAAAAATTAACGAAACTGTTACTTATCAAATGTGTAATATTAATGTGCGTTGGCGCATTGCAGGGTTTAGTAGGTTGGTGGATGGTTAAAAGTGGATTAACTAAAAATCCTTACGTGAGCCATTACAGATTAGCTACGCATTTGATGACAGCTTTTACCGCGTTTGCATTTGCGTTTTGGTTTGCCCTCGAATTGATTTTTGAAAACGACAAAAATTATACCGCACCCAACGAAGGAAGAAAACTTTTTAAAATAAGCGTGTTTGCGTTTGTGGCTTTGCTGTTCCAGGTTATTTACGGAGCTTTTGTGGCAGGATTAAAGGCAGGATTGTATTATCCTACGTGGCCTAAGATGGGAGATGAATGGTTTCCCGCCGATACCATTTTAACGAGCGATTCAATTATAAAAGACTTTACAGAAAACGGCGCCGGCGTACAATTTATTCACCGCACATTTGCATGGGTAGTAGTATGTTTTATTTTATATATATGGGCGCGTTCAAATAAATTAAAATTAAGTACCTGGCAGCATAAGGGAGTAACCTGGTTGGTATATTTAACTACTTTACAGGTTATGCTTGGAATTTTTACGCTTTTATACAGTGTTCCGGTAGTACTTGGCGTTGCGCATCAAAGTGTGGCTTTCTTTTTATTTGCGATGTTCTTATACGTTTTATTTCATTTCCGCGTTAAGAAGCAGACTGATTTTAATAAATTTACGAATGAAAGTTTTAAAAAATAGTTTAATCATCGTAGCGGGATTATTCATGTTTTCCTGCATTGGCGAGTTTAAAGAAATTTCAATATCAAGCATTAATGATTTTAAGGTTACAAAACTTACTCCTCAGGGAATAGAAGGAGAAATAAAAGTTACGATAAATAATCCGAACCCCATTGGCTTTAAAGTGTTTCGTTCAAAAGCCGATATTATGTACGGAGATGTAAAACTGGGTAAAGCAAAGTTGGTGAAAAAAGTAAAAATAGCGGCCAACTCAAGTGTCGAGCATACATTTTTGTTAAAAGGTAATTTAAAAGACGCTTCCCTTTCTGATATTCCGGGCTTATTAATAGGCAAGAATAAACAAATGGAAATTAAAGGCTATATCAAGGCCGGTAAATGGTATTATAAGAAGCGATTCCCGATTGATGAAAAACAAAGGCTCAAAGGCCTTGATTTTAAAGGGGGAATTCCGGGGTTCTGATTCTCGTAAATAAGCTTAACTTTGCACCCTTCATTTTATGTCTAAAAAAGTAGCAGTAATAGGTGCCGGACCCGCAGGTATGACCGCCGCGTACGAACTTGCCAAACAAGGTGTAGCGGTGGATGTATATGAAGCTTCCGATTTTATTGGAGGCATGTCAAAATCCATACAGCTTTGGAACCAAACTGTAGATATAGGTCCACACCGTTTTTTCAGTGATGATACCCGTGTAAATAAAATATGGCTGGAAGTTGCCGGGCGCGATTACAGAATGGTAAACCGTTTAACGCGCATTTATTATAAACGTAAATTTTTCTTCTATCCTGTAAAAATGTTTAATGCCCTCGGCAATCTCGGTATTTTTGAAGCATCCCGCGCTATCCTTAGTTTCGGAAAGGAAAAAATTATTCCGACCAAAGACGAAGGAACTTTTGAAACCTGGGTAACACGCCGTTTCGGTAAACGTTTGTACCAAATTTTTTTTAAAGACTATACCGAAAAATTGTGGGGGATAAAATGCACTGATTTGGATTCTGATTTCGCGGCGCAACGCATTAAAAAACTTTCTCTGTGGGAAGCATTTAAAAACGCAGTATTTAAAGACAAATCAAAAAAGCATAAAACATTAGTAGATGTTTTTGCATATCCCGTGGGAGGAACAGGAATGATTTATAACCGAATGGCCGATTTCATAAAAAGCAAAGGCGGAAATGTATTCTTGAAAACTCCTATTGAAAAAGTAATTACTGAAAATCTGCCTGACGGTAAGGCAGGTAAAACCGCAAAAAGTATTCAACTTACAGATGGCAATGTAAAAAATTACGATACAATTGTTTCTTCTATGCCACTTACTCTGATGGTAAGCCGCTTACCCGATGTTCCGCAAAGCGTTGCAGAGAAATGTAAAAAACTAAAGTTCCGGAATACAATAATAGTTTATTTAAATATCAATGCTATTAATTTATTTCCCGATAACTGGATTTATGTAAATTCCGGTGATTTACAAACGGGCCGCATTACCAATTTCCGTAACTGGGTGCCGCAACTTTACGGTAATGAAAAATCAACTATCCTCGCGCTGGAATACTGGTGTTACGACGACGATAAAATCTGGAAAGAAGACGAAGCAACTCTGATTGAACTGGCAAAAAAAGAAATCCGGGAAACAGGTCTGATTAAGGATGCCGGAATTTTGGGAGGAAGTGTCTATCGTATTCCGCGTTGTTACCCTGTGTATTCTACAGGTTATAAAGAGGATTTAAAAGAGGTGGAAGATTTTTTACGTACGGTTAATAATCTTATTCCAATAGGCCGCTACGGCGCGTTTAAATACAATAACCAGGACCATTCGATTTTAATGGGCTTTTTAGCAGCAGAAAATATTACCAAAAATGCCGGTCACGATTTGTGGGTGATAAACACCGATTACGAAAGTTACCAGGAGCAATCTTTAATAACCGAAACGGGGTTGCAGGAAAAGAAAGTAATTTAATCGCGAAGCTCACCGTTCTGATATTTTTCTGTTTTAACCACGTCGCCCGCTTCGTTATAAGTTTTCCACTCACCCTCTTTTACGTAATCAATTTTATCTGCGCTGTATTTTAAAGTGCCTTCTTCTTTTAATTTTCCGGTCGGAAAAAATTCTTTGTGCAGGTAGAGCCTTTTTCTTTTATCAATAAGTTCAAAAATTATTTCGGCGTATCCGTTTTCAAAAAAAGAATTCCGTTTAATTAAATAATCATTATCTCCGTGGCTCTCTTCGTAAAAATTCATATTCCCGTTGGGAAAATAATCAATTTGTTTGTTAGGTACGTGGTTGTAATAATGCACCTCCGATTTTAATTTCCCGTCGGGGTAGTAAATAAAAACTTCGCAATGTTTATAATCCAGCATGCGGTAAACACGCTCCATCTGGTCGTTTTCGTAATAATTTTTGTAAGCGCGTAACTGCCCGTCAACATAAAAACCTTTGTGAAGTAATTTTCCGCTTTTGTAAAAATCGTCGCACCATCCCTGAATGTTATATCCTTTTTTATCGTAACGCACCGAATCGCCACCCATAAGCGGGGTTAATTTATCGTACATGGTAATACCGTAAGTAGAGTCGACCACTTCTTTAGGGTCAAAGCGCCTTAGCTGCGGAACCTGGTCGGCGTAATCCTGTGCCATTTGAGAAAAGGAGCAGAAAAAGAAAAGAGAAAAGAAAATGGCAAGTAGATTTTTCATCTGTTGTATATAGTATTTTTAATGTATTCCTGCTTCGGCTAAATAACGTTCAGCGTCCAAAGCACCCATGCAACCGCTTCCTGCGGCAGTAACAGCCTGGCGGTAAACTTTATCCTGCGCGTCGCCAACGGCAAACACACCATTAATTTTTGTTTTGCTTGTACCCGGGATTGTTTTTATGTAACCGCTCTCATCCATATCCAGCCACTCTTTAAAAATATCGGTGTTCGGTTTATGGCCAATGGCTACAAAAAACCCCGTTATATCCAGTTTGCTTTCCTGCTTTGTTTTATGATTGATGATGAGCGCGCCGTTAACGGTTTTGTCTCCTAAAATTTCTTTTGTTTCACTGTCCCACAACACTTCAATATTCGGGGTATTCAATACACGCTGTTGCATCGCTTTAGAGGCACGCATTTCGCTGCGGCGTACGATCATGTAAACTTTTTTGCAAAGCTTGGCAAGATAAGTTGCTTCTTCGGCGGCCGTATCTCCGGCACCAACGATTGCTACATCTTGTCCTTTAAAAAAGAAACCGTCACATACCGCGCAGGCAGAAACCCCGAAACCGTTTAATTTTTCTTCGCTGGGCAGACCTAACCATTTGGCAGACGCGCCTGTTGCAATGATTACGGTATTTGCGTGTATCTCGGTTGTTTCATCAATCCAAACTTTATGTACCGGCCCGGTGAAATCAACTTTACTGGCGTATCCGAAACGAACATCAGTGCCAAAACGCTCGGCCTGGGCTTTAAAATCTTCCATCATCTCGGGACCCTGAATCCCTTTTGGATAACCGGGATAATTTTCTACTTCAGTAGTTATGGTAAGTTGTCCGCCGGGTTGCATTCCGGTGTACATTAGGGGTTTAAGGGCAGCCCGTGCTGCGTAAATAGCGGCAGTGTATCCGGCGGGGCCCGACCCGATAATCAGGCAATTAACTTTCTTAATAACAGTACTCATATATTCTCTCTGAAATATTATACAAATTTACCAAAAAGGGCATGTTTTTATGCTCAATGTAGATTACTTTTGAACATAGAAACTAACACCTTTTAGCTCTCAAATACCGTGCAATTGCTAATAATAAACTGTAAAAAGCCGTAATGGCAGATTTTTACTGATTTTTACAGAAAATCACTCAAAATTGGAAATACCTGTCCGTATAGAAACCATTTTAAAAACCCTTCCCGAAAAACCGGGGGTGTATCAGTATTTTGACGCGGAGGAGAAGATTTTATATGTGGGCAAAGCGAAAAATTTAAAAAAAAGAGTGTCTTCGTATTTTCATAAAGAGCATGATAACTCGAGATTGCGTTTATTGGTAAAAAAAATAACCGACATAAAAACGATTGTTGTGAATACCGAATATGACGCGCTTTTACTCGAAAATAATTTAATTAAACAATACCAGCCGCGCTACAACATAAGTTTAAAGGATGATAAAACATACCCCTGGATTTGTTTGAAGAGAGAAAATTACCCGCGTATTTTTTATACAAGAAAAAAAATTAAAGATGGCTCTGAATATTTCGGACCCTATGCTTCCATCACTTCTGTAAAAACTTTACTCGCTTTTATAAAAGAGAATTTTCCGTTACGCACTTGCAGCCTGGACTTAACTGAAAAAAACATTGCGGCAAAAAAATTCCGCGCTTGTTTGGATTATCATATAGGTACCTGTAAAGCGCCCTGCATTTCTTTACAAACTCAAAGTGACTACGATGAAAATATCAAGCAAATAAAAAATATTATAAAAGGAAATATTTCTTCGGTTATACGCGAGTTAAAACAGCAGATGAATTCTCATTCGGAGAAAATGGAATTTGAAAACGCTCAACTTGTAAAAGAAAAAATAGAATCACTCGAAAAATACCAGGCAAAATCAATGGTGGTAAGCAATACTATTGAGGATTTGGACGTGGCCGCCATGGTGAAAGAAAACGACGTGTATTATGTAACCTATTTCCATGTGGTAAAGGGGGCGATTATTGCTTCGCAAACGGTTGAAGTAAAAAAGAAACTGGACGAAAGCGACAGCGATATTTTATTGTACGCCCTGTACGATATGCGCACCGAAACGCAAAGTACCTCAAAAGAAATTGTTGTTTCTTTTTATCCCGAAAGTGAATTTCCGGATGTAAAATTTTTTGTACCTAAGGCGGGCGACAAAAAAATTCTCCTGGATTTATGTGCACGCAATGCGGAACAATACCGCATTGATAAAAATCGTCAGTTAGCTTTAACCAATCCGGAGGAACACGCGCAACGGATTTTGCAACAAATGAAAAAAGATTTACGAATGAAAGTGGAGCCTGTGCGCATTGATTGTTTTGATAATTCAAATATTCAGGGCCATCATGCAGTAAGTGCCATGACCGTTTTCATAAACGCAAAACCCGCGAAAAAAGAATATCGTCACTTCAATGTAAAAACTGTTGAAGGACCGGACGATTTTGCTACGATGGAAGAAGTGATTTTTCGTCGGTACAGTCGCGTGCTGGAAGAAAAAAACGGTATGCCGCAACTAATTGTAATCGATGGAGGCAAAGGACAATTAAGCGCGGCATGTACCAGTTTGCAAAAATTAGGTTTATTGGGAAAAGTGGCCATTATAGGAATTGCAAAGCGCCTGGAAGAAATTTATTACCCCGGCGATTCTATCCCTATGTATCTGGATAAAAGATCGGAAACGCTTCGTATCATTCAGCAAATACGCGATGAAGCGCATCGTTTCGGAATTACGCATCACCGGAAAAAACGCAATAAAAGCACGATTACAACAGAACTCAATCAGATAAAAGGAATAAGCGATGTAACCGCGCAAAAACTTTTGTCGGAATTTAAATCAGTGAAAAAAATAAAAGAAACTTCGCTTGAAGAAATTGAAAAAATAGCAGGAAAGGCGAAAGCTAAATTAGTATACGACTATTTTAAATCTACAAATTAAAATATTTCTTAGCGCCTTTGCGGTAAAAACTAAGCTCCTACTAAAACCTTGTAAGCTTTTGCATCTAATAAAGCACTTATATCAGCAACATTATCAATGGTGCATTTTATCATCCATCCGTCACCGTAAGGATCGTTGTTTACCAGTTCGGGGTTAGCGTCAATTTTAGAATTTACTTCTAAAACTTTTCCAGCAATCGGCATAAATAAATCCGAAACGGTTTTCACGGCTTCCACGGTTCCAAATATGGCTTCTTTTGCAACGGTTTCGCCAACCGTGCTTACATCCACGTAAACAATATCGCCAAGTTCTTTCTGTGCAAAATCAGTAATACCAATGTACGCTTCTTTGCCTTCTACACGTATCCACTCGTGGTCTTTGGTGTATTTTAAATTGTCAGGAAAATTCATGTGTTCGTTTTAAATTGTGATTGCAAATATATAGGTTTTTTTTATTGAATAACAAATCTCAAACTAATACCCGCATTTGTAGTTTGGGTCGGGAAGGAGGTAGAAATAACAGGTTTGTTAATGGTACGGTCGTAGAACATACGGATATTAATATTCTGGCTTAGCGTATAAGTAAACGAAGTTTTAATAGCAATTACATTTTGTCCGTTGGTAGGTTGGCTGTATTGGTATTCCCCGAGTGTATTGGGGTCAATGTTTATTTTATGCAAAGTAGTTTGGTTCTGACGTATAGACAAAGTTACATTCATTTGCAAATCACTTTTAAGCGATTTGCCCTGTATTTTAATGCGTTTAATTTCAAGGTTAGGGAAGGTGTACGAACTTCCTATATTTAATTCATTTCCTTTCATCTCCATTACTTGTGGCACGTTGGATGAAAGCGTAGTGGTGCGGTCGCGTTTTAATTCCACATTTGCGCCTAGGCCTTTTAATTTTCCTTTATCTACAAAGTTCATATTAAATTTTACCAATGGAGAAAACGACTCTGTGATGCTCACCGTATTAATTACGTACTTGGCAACAAAATCTCCGTTAGGATTTCGGTTAGAAGAAAAGAAATTATTATCGTTAAGGCTTCCGAATGCCTGGTTATTGGTAAAATTACCCATACTCATGGTTGAACGATAACCATGCGAAATAATGATGCTTTTGAAAATAGGTTTTAAGAAATCCAGTTTTCCTAATCCGTCATAATTCAAACTCCAGTTCGGCATTGGCAGTGTAGGGAATATAGCCGACTTACCAATGGTGCTTGATTTTTTTCCGGCATAAGCATCCATAAATGAAAGTACCACAACATCCTGTTGGTTCAGGCTATAACCGTCATGCCCGCTGTGTGTTGAATTACCATTCAGATTCGCAAGTTTTACTGCATAATCACCTCTTGCATTTAAAAAATTATCAAACAAGGTGCTGTTGTGCGTGTACTTATCATCTTTAGCAAATGCCGAGCCAATGGTAATTACCGAAATACTGAACTGCCCCGTGCGGGTTTGCGTAAGCGGTTTGTAATTTGTTCCGTCCCAACCAATAAAGAATCCGTCGTTAGCGCCTTCCGTTCGTGTTCCCGTTAAATCAATTTTAAAATTCTTAAACGGCTCAAGCTTGGCCTGAAAACTGTACGTTCGTTGAAGCGTATGCGCATATGGATTCGAGAAATTCTGTCGATGAACCAACATATTATTTTTCGGATCGAATGCATTGTTTAAAATTTGATTTTGCTGGCCGAATACAAATCCAAGCCCCGGGTTTAATCCGTTAGAAGGATCGGTCCCTAAAATAAAAGTAGAATCGCGATAACCCGGTAAAGTGGTTCCCTGAGTTTCGTTAAACGTAAACGTAGCTTGTTTCAGGGTCATTAATAAACGCGCCATGTATTCAAAAATCTCCGGAGGATCTTTTTTTGTCGTATCCTTTTCCGCTTTTTTAGGCGTGGTGCTTGTTGATGTTGCACCGCCTTTTCCTCCCGGAGGTTTGGGTTGGTTGGCTTCCAGATTTTTCTTCAGTAATCCCAGGTTGATACGTTTAAAATACGGAATTTTATTATACAGGCTTGTCATATTAAGCGACACGTTAATGTTTTGTTGCCTGTTGTTGTTAATGGTATTTCCTATGGAGTCATTTGCAAAAGGTCTTCGTTGCCATTGGTAACTGGCCGTGTATTTATAGGTTGAAGAAGAAATAAAATCAAGCACGGGGATTTTGTTAAGCGGAATGTTTACGTTTAAATTGGCACTTTGCCTGTAAGCTGTCGTTAAACCGCCCGACAACACTCTGTTTCTGACATCTTCTTTTGTGTTTCCTTTTTGAGTGTAATCATTATTCCACGGTTCTAAAATACGCCCGTCGTTATTGGCGGTAAGGTCCGCTTTAATGTTTTTGCTTATATCCCATCGCACCGAGTAAACGCGACTTATATTAAACGTTTTGTTAAACTGCGGCTTGGTAAAATCATAACCCGGTGCAGCGGTAATATCCCTGTTTAATACCTGAATAGAACTTCGCACTACGTTGGTACTGAAGTTAAACTGATTTGGCATCGGTGTAAAATTGAAATCTTTTATAAGCGCAAACCAGGGGTTTTGTAAAAATTTGGCAGTAGATTTTTTAAACGGCTCAATGGCATTTACTGTTTTTGTAAAATTATAATTCAGCGCCGCATTGTATTGCCGGTTAAAACTCCATGCGGTACTGATGTTGTGTTTGTACTGTTCCGTGAAAGCATAAGTAGCCGAAAAATTTTCTATATCCCAAATATGTTGTTTGGTTTTATTTTTTCCGCGCTGCTTGCTTACGTTGGTAAAGTTTATCCCTCGCCGTCGGGTGTAATCAATAGCGCGGTTTCTTATTTTATCAATTTCTGCCTGCGAAAAATGATTTTCGGAGGTAACGGCGCTCATTAATACATCGGGATTACTCGGGTCGTATTGCGGCGTAATAAATTGCTCGGCGTAATTTAAATACATCGGGAAATTTATTTTCCAGTCTTTCGGTAAAAATTTTCCCATCTGTAAAGTGGTTGATATATCATATTGTTGGGTTAATTCACGGCTTCGTTCACTCGGTTTCTTTTCTATACTTCCGTAAAACGGGGTTGATACGGCGCCGGATAAAGCCACCTGTCCGAAATCGGCAAGCTTGGCGGTAACGCGCGAGTTGGCGGCCCAACCTCCCTTTTGGTCAAAATCGGTTAAGCGTAATTCGTCAATCCAGACTTCAACGCATTTATCACTGGGGTCTGATAAAGTTATCGGGTTTCGAATCCCCACCATAATATTTGTAAGCGTGGCAATATTCGGGTTACCCACTACGCGTATCATGTGCCCGTCGGATAAAGTTTCTAAAGGAGTGGGGCCGGTACTTCCCACGCCGCGCTTTAATTTTTCGGCAGTGAGTTGCGCAAAATCAATTACCACACTATTCGCGTCAGGCCAAACTTTAGCGCGGTCGCTTTCACTTTCATTGTGATAGTTTCCCGGAGGTGTCAGTTGTAAGGGAACGATGTACTCGTAATAGTTATTGGTAAAGTCGGTACCGATACGGACGAATAGTTGCGTTTCCCCGTTGTTCAGCGGCTGGTTATTTAGTTTTTCGGCGTGTACAAACATTTTTAATTTTTTGTACGAGCGAACATCGTAGTTTACATTTTTGTAAATAGCGCGGGCATCACCGTCTCTTAATCCGCATACGCGCATGGAAAGAGACTGTTCGTTTAATAAAACAAGATTGGTTGTTTGCACGTTTTGCTGTTGATTAATACCCGGAGGCAATACATAGTGAATAGGATCTTTGGTTCCGTTTTCCTGGTAACTTACCGCGGATACATCAAAATAAGTAGCGGCATCTGTTCCCAGTTGGTTGGTGGCTTCAGATAAATCCTGCTGGTAATTCCTCCAATCGCTGCGTACCAATTCTAACCGCGCAAAACGCATAATGGCCGGTTGGGCAAAATTACGGACAAACATTCTCATAAAACGAATGGAGTTATAACCTTCAATGGTTCCGATTTTTGCATCGTAATTAACAACCGGAATTTTAAACTGATAAAAATTTACGGTACGTGTAGTTCCATCGGGCCCGGTTTTTTGTACGGGGATAACGTTAACGATATAATTATTTCCTATGTTACCAGGATTAATATCCTGCGGAGTAATACGAATTTTATATTGATAATACGCCTCACTTTGGTTCATTGTATTATCACGGTTAACATCCTCAATGTTCGGAATCGTTGTTGCTGTTGTAGGGTAACCTCCGCCATTCATACTTTGGTATTGCGCTTGTGTGGCCGAGTTCCCTTCTACGCCGTTGTATTTTTTGTAACGTGCAAGTGTATTTAAGTTGGCATTATCATAATCATCACCGCGATAAAAGTGGTAGTTATCTCCGCAAGGGTCACTAAAGGCTTCGTTACCACCACTTATTGAAAGCGCGTTTAACTGATTTAAATAATGTGCATAAAAACTTTTTTCATCGGCATCACTTAAGCAATCATAACCTACGTCCTGTATCGGACGAGCAGATTCGTTGTTATCAAACGCGTTTGCCAATGGCGGAACGGTGGGATAATAACCCCAGGCACTGGTTCCTAAAATTCCCTGGTTGGTATTTTGATACGGAATACCATTCTCATAAGCCATGTTTCCGTCTTTCAAAATATCTTCCGATACACTTCCTAAGTTAATGTAAAGTTCTCCGGTTGTGGGTGGCGCAATTCCAAAAGTATTGTATTGTGTTTGTGTGGTGTTATTATAATCTTCGTTAAAAGGGTCCATCATCCAGAACTGGATATACTCAATGTTGGCGCTCTGAAAATCGTTTGTTTCTAAACGGCGCATAATACCTGCCCAACGTTTTTCCGGATGTAGTAAATATAAATTATTAGCCTTATTGTTCGGGTCGTTTGTTTTTGTTTTATCGAGGTTAAGAGTGTCAAAATTATAAGGCCCGCGTTCAGATGGATAATATGCTAAATCAAGTGTAGGTAATAAAACGGGTTGGCCGTTGGGCGGAGTTTTTTTAGGAAATAAATCACTCTCAAAAAAGGCTTGCATAAAGTGGTTACTCTGCACCGTTTTGGTAATACTTCCGGGTGTAAGTCCGCTGCTTTGCTGATAAAAAACAGATTGGTCAACTGTGTACCAGGCAAGCTTGGCGCGGTTAATGCCGGAACTTATGCCTCCGTCATTCGGCGGATTTGCTTCCGGGAAATAATTCGGTTGCCCTTGCGGAATAGAAGAGTGGAACCAAGCCGAAGGACTACGCACATCAATTAAAGAAACACTTCCTTCAAAATCATCTACGTAAGCATTCCCGTTAATGGCTTTAGAGTGCCCCGGAAAAAGTTGCGCGTACTCACCTGCCATTTGTATTGATGAAGGTTCCTTTGTATTTATCAATGGAATTTTATCTACCAACCGTGTAAGCCAGGGTGCATCGTGACGATAACTGTAATCCAAACCAACAACCGTATTTGAAACCGGCTCATCGCCGATATTTACTTTTTGTGTAAGCGGCCGTTCGGTCATGTGTAACAAAGTACTTCCCAATGAAAAATCTTTGTTCACTTTATAATCCAAACGCGTACCTATTAAACTTTTTTGCTGAATGTTAAACAGTGAGTTATTTTCCGCTGAAATTTTTATGGGCTGCCCCGAATTTAAAATACTTTCATTAATAATTTTCACACGGCCTAAAGTGTAATCAACAGTATAATCCACGTTTTCATTTAAAGGCACGCCACCCGCTGTAACACGCACCGAGCCTTGCGGAATGTTCATGGAGTTTAAAGAAAACTCGTTACTGGTTGCCGATTGATAAGTCCCTTTTAATTTGTAACGGTTTTTTTGCGGCAGCTGCTGCGCTATGACTCGTGTTGAATCATATAATTCCTGAAAGACATATCCGTTGTAGATAGTTGAATCATCTATAGTGGGATTGAATTTTTTCTTCAGATCATTACCAAATGGTTCTATCTCCGTAAAATAGATTCTTCCGTTTTGCGTGTTAACGGTTATGTTGGGAACAAAGTCAAAATACCCGTCGGGGTGCGGGTCCTGGTTTTGATTTATTTTATCAAGATTCATCACCTGAACAAGAATTGTACCATCAATCGGTGTTGAAAGAGGTGGGGGTACAGTAGTTTTACCATATGGCAGATATGGAATATCAACTCCGGTTTTAATGTTGTTATATAAAACGTTTAACTGAAAATTAGTGGGGCTGAGTGAATAGGCTCCCAATGAGTAAACGTTTTTCATCATTAGATCCCACATCGGAATTTTTGTGTTTAACTGTGTACTCTTCAGCATTTTTAAAACGATAAGTTTATCGCCAGTAGGAAACTGATCGGAGAATTCACCCACCTGGTAGACTTTTCCGTTTAATGTGTACTGATACGCAACGGATAAAACCTCATCGTAGTTAAGTGAGGTGTTAAGGGAAATATAACCCAAACGATTATTCAGAGTATAATCCGTTTGCGGATTCATACGGCGTGCGCGTGTTAATACTTCATATTCACGGCCGGCGTTAAATACCTGAACTGCATTACCACTGCTGTTTGTATAGGGAAATTGAGAAAGGTTGTGTACAGCAGTATTGTAATTACGGTCTTTAAGAATGCCCGGTGTAACCTGACTGGTATCAGTTAAATTTTGATATAAATTGTTTCCATAGTTTCTTGGATTAGTAAGTGGTGTTGTAAGACTTCCCAAACTATCCTTAATACTGAGGTATGAGAATCCGCTTGAAACCGGAATATTTGCATTGTCGGCATAAACGTGATTTGCATTTTCGCCCAAATCTGCAAAGGAGGCAATGTTGCGCGCCTGGTCAACCTGGTTGGTACGATTGGTTACATACACTTCAATTTTTGTAATTTGTATAGGAGAGTTTACAATAGGAACGTTAATCCAGTTGTTGTAATTATCACGGAAATATTGCCCGAGGAAGTAATGGCGATTTGCTTCGTAATTATCCGCTGTAACTGTAAAAGGAATTGTTTGTGAACCTCCCTGCACAGTCAACTCTGTTTTTTTACCGCGTTGCTGCGAAAGTAATGCTGTAACCGTAAGCTTACCGAATTGCAATTGTGTTTTTACCCCGAATAAAGTCTGGCTGCCGGTAATTAACGAGTTATTAAGAGGTAAACTCACATTACCCGCTTCTACTTTTTTAATGATCTCATCTTCCAAACCATTGTACTCAAGTTTCATTTGGTTTTCAAAATCAAAAGAGGCTTCGGTGTTGTAATTAGTAGTTAATTTTAATTTCTCTCCGATTTTACCGACTAAGTTCAACTGAATTTTCATGTTGAAATCGAAATTGGTAATCTTACGTTGCTTAACAGGTATAGCCGGATTTCCATTCCGATTGGTGATGAAACCAAAAATTAATTCGGCGCTTCCTGTGGGACGTATGTCAACTGTATTTCCCCCGAAAATCCTGTCGAATAATTCGCTGTTAACAGTAAGTTTCGGGATCAAACTTGTTTTTGCGGGATTACTTTTTGCATCGGCCTGCACGCGCGATTTCCAATAACTTTTAATTTGTTGCTTGAACATGTAATCCTGGTACTCGTCCTGCGTCATATAAATGGGCGGGCGATAATCCATCATACCCATTTTTTGGGTCATGTTGAAAGTACTGTCGGAAGGATCGTACGAAATGTTATTTTTTATATTGGAAGGATTGTTTAATTGCAGCGGTTGATTGGAATTATACATCGGCTCGCCGGGCTGATTTTCTTTTATCGGGAAATGAAGGTCTTCGTTTGTTACGGGAACGGGAGGCGGTGTATCAACCACAAGCGGTAAGGTACTTGGGCTTGCGGAATAATTAATTTCTTTTTGAGCTAATCCGCCTTTATCGGGGCGGTTAGAAAGCACGACTACTGATAGTAATCCGGCAGCGGCACTGGCAAAAAGCGTATGTTTTAGTACAGAATACACGTATGTTTACAAATTCTTCAGTGCAGCTTTAATTAATAATTCTACATTATCTGTATTCATATCTTGTTGTTTTACAGCCT
>DATMMV010000110.1:0-19456 GCA_035569635.1 Bacteroidia bacterium
ATAAAGGGTTTGCAGCGATTGAAGGATATTCCTAAAAACCTGGGAAAATTTCTTAAAGTGGCGGCTAACGGAGAAGGATTGGATTCTTCCATGCTTGGCGTAATTTATCTTTCGGAGAGCGAAAGCAAATATCATTTCAGAAGGCCGAACGATGAAAAAGAAATCATGTATTCGAGTAAAGTCAGCGGTGATAACAAGGCCTTCAGCTTTAACCAACTCAGCGACATGAAATTTAATTTTTATGAAAACTTAGTTTACATAGATGCTCTTAGCGACCGTCCTTTTATTTCGCCGATTAATGAGAACGCTTTTTTGTCCTATCGCTATCATTTGTTAGGTACAGTTTTCGAGGACGGGAAAATGATCAATAAAATTGAAGTCCTTCCAAAACGTAAAACAGATCCTTGTTTTCATGGTGTAATTTATATTCAGGAAAATACCTGGCGCATTCATAGTGCCGATATGTATTTAACTAAAGATGCGAAAATTGATTTTGTTGATACATTAAAAATCCGGCAAATGCACGCCCCTGTCAGAGGTGATAGCGTTTGGATGCCGATAGGAATGAATTTTGGATTTTATTTTAAATTTTTAGGATTTAAGGGAGATGGTTATTACAACGCTGTAATTTCCGATTACGAAATCAATCCAACCTTCCCGAAACGTTTTTTCAAGAATGAAGTTTTAAAGGTAGAAGAGGAAGCAAACAAAAAAGATACGCTGTATTGGAAAGATAACCGTCCTATACCATTGACAAAAGAAGAGATTGACGATTATCATAAAAAAGACAGCATCTCAAAACGAAAAGGTACAAAAGAGTATAAAGACTCTATTGACCGGAGAGCGAATCGTTTTAAAGTAAGTTCCTTGTTAATGGGGTATCATTATCAGAATACGTTTAAAAAATTAAACTTTAATACCAGTGGTATTATAAACAGCGGCATTCAATATAATACGATTGAAGGAGTTAATGCAGGCATGAGTATGAGCCTGAATAAAGAGTATGAAGATTTCAGGGAACATAATTTCAGCGGGAGTGCTCGTTATGGCGCATCGAATTATTTATGGGGAGGAAGTTTGCATTGGGATTATTTACAGAAGCCGGAAAAATTCAGACATTTCTCAGCTCATGTACAAAGCCTGGTACAACAATTTAATACCGCAGGGCCGATCAGCCCATTGGTAAATACCGCGTACACACTATTCCTCAATGATAATTTCATGAAACTATACAAAAAAACTTCGGCTTCATTTACGTTCCGGCAGGAACTGGTTAACGGCCTGATGTTATACGGAAGTGCGGAGTATGCCGAGCGTGACCCTTTGAAAAATACCAGCCCGTATTTAATTATTGACGATAAGAAAAAACTTTTTACAGGAAACGATCCTTTATACCCAATGAGCGACAGTTCTTCCTTTACAAGTAATAATTCATTGGTTCTGGAAGTAAATTTCAGAATAAGGTTCAAACAAAAATATTATACGCTGCCGCATCGTAAAATAAATACGGGCTCTAAATATCCTAATATTTGGGTGAGTTATCGTAAGGCAATTCCAACCTTTGGCGCGGTTGCTGATTATGATTTGGCGATGTTGAGTGTGGAAGATGATATTCGCCTGGGTTTATTCGGAACGTTTGCCTATCGTGTTAAAGGAGGGTATTTCCTCAATAACAAAACCATGTACTTTATGGATTATCGGCACTTTAACGGTAATCAAACGGTTATTGCTAATGGCGATTATCTGAACTCGTTTAAAATGCTTCCTTATTACACTTACAGCACTAATAAATATTATGGTGAGGTGCATGCAGAACACCATTTCAATGGATTTATTTTTAATAAAATTCCCTTGATTAAGAAAACAAAATTGCAGGAGGTAGCGGGCTTTCACGCTTTGTTTAATGATAAAATAAGTAATTACTACGAGGTAAATTTTGCGATTGAAAATATTTTTAAGATTATGCGCGTTGATTACGTATTGGCTTATGGAATAGGCGGAAAAGTTAGTAATGGAATTTTATTCGGATTCAGTACACAATTTTAAATTTGTAATATGAAAAAGGGATTGATTTTTATTTTGACAGGATTATCACTTGCAGTAAATGCTCAAACTTATCCCACAAAAGCAACTACTTTACCTAATGGCTTAAAAGTCGTTGTTTGCGAAAAAACAACCAATCCTATGGTGGAAATAGAGATTTGGTACCGGGTAGGAAGTAAAGACGAATGGGACGGAGTTCGCGGTATGGCGCATATGTTCGAACACATGATGTTTCGTGGCTCAAAGAATTTTAACGGGGAAGGTGATGTCTACATTAAACTTTTAGAAAAAATGGGAGGTAATGTAAATGCATATACGACTTTCGACAGGACAGTTTATCATGAAGAAGTGTTAAGTCAGCACGTTGAAAAAGTATTGGAAATGGAGGCCGACCGCATGGCGAATTTGGTGCTGAGCCAAAAAGTGTTGGATACCGAGCGTGAAGTTGTAGGTGAAGAATTACGCTTAGGAGAAAACAACTGGTACCAACGTACCGGTTATGAAAGATACAGGCATTTATATCCGAAAGGTCACCCTTACCAGGTTGATGTTATTGGTAATTTGAATGAGATAACAGCTTTTACCACGCAACAATGCCAGGATTTTTATGATAAATATTATAGCCCCAATAATGCGTTTATAGTTATAACCGGAAACGTAAAAGCGGAAGATGTTTTTGCTTACGCGAAGAAATATTTTGGCCCGATTACGAAACAATTGCCGCTTAATATTAAAAAGCAGGAGCCTGATATTTTTAATCACACCATTGACATTGAAGAAATGAATATTGATTTTCCGGTGCAGATTTACTCGTATATTGTCCCTTCTCCCGCTTTCGGGCATAAAGACTATTATGCGTTTAATTTGTTGACAGAGTTATTGTTTACCAACAGTAATTCTATTTTAATGAATCGCCTTGTAGCAACGGGTAATATGGCTTACGGCATTCAGGCAAATACAGATCCGGCGCGTATGTATAATAATTACGCGAATTTTGATGTGATTATGCAGGCCGGAATAGGTAATGCTAAAGTGAAAAAAGCCATCGCTAAAGAAATTAATGAAATTATCACTGAAGGAATCGAACAACAGCTGATTGACGATTATGTAAGTAATCTTACCGCTCAACGCACTTTTGGTAATTATTCTAACCAGGGTATTGCAGCCGAACTGGGTTTTGCCGAATATTATTACAATGACTATAACAAGGTAAATGCGCAACTGGAAGCGTATAAAAAAATTAAAGCGGAAGATTTGAAAGTGATTGCACAAACTTATTACAATCCGGAAAAATTGAAAGTCATTAATATTAAACCGGCAACGGAGTAAAAAAATATAAGAAGGCAGTAAAAACAGAATTATGAAAAAAATATTGACAATAGCACTCAGCATTTTAATGGCAACGGTATTTTCGCAAGAGGTACCGACTTTAGAAACGTATACACTAAAAAATGGTTTAAAAGTTTATTTAATGCAATACGGAAAAATTCCGGCGGTAAACGTTAAACTCATTATTAATTCCGGTGAAAAAAATGAAGCTCCCGGCCAGCAGGGTTATAGTTATGTTACTTCAAATATGTTGCTCAAAGGAAACAAAAAATATACTGAAGAAGCGCAGATCGACAAAGCTTTTAAATTGGGGGCTGATCTTAGTGTTTCCAGTAACTTTGATTATACCAATGTTGGCGCTAATTTTTTGAGCAAGGATATTGATGCCGGGATGGATTTGTTCAGTGCGGCTATTTTAACTCCTTTATTCGATAAGGATAAACTGGCGCAGGAAATTTCCTATCTTATCGATTACAACAATTTAAATAAAATGGATATTTCAAATTTAACCGACGTATTCAGTAATTATTTTCTGTATAGTACCTCAAGCCCTTTAGGCAGGTATTTTTATAAAGCTCAGTTGCAACAAATCACCCCCGATAAATTAAAAGAATTTCATAGTTTTAATTTCACACCTAAAAACGCTTCGATTGTTGTTTGCGGGAATTTTACAGCAGCTGATGTAAAAGCGACTATTGAAAAATATTTCGGAGCATGGCAATCTGAATTCGGGGAAGTAAATGGTGTTTCTTTGGATAAACCGGTTGTTAAAAAGAAAGAAATCGCTTTTATAAACCGTGCAAATTCTACACAATGTAATTTGCGTTGGAACAAAATCGCTCCTTCGGTAAAAGACAAAGATTATATGGCATTTCGTGTAGCGAACCAGATTTTTAATCGTTTTATTTTTGTGGAAGTCCGAGAAAAAGGAGGAAAGACTTACGGAATCAGCAGCGCACATATTGCAACGCAATTTTCTAATCTTTTTGTAATTAATTGTTCGGTGCGAAACAATGAAATGCTTAATACCATCAATCTTTTTGATAAAACCTTGCAAACTTTCAGTGCCGCTGCTATCACTCAGGAAGATTTTGATATGGCGATTACAGCTATCAAAATAAGCATGGTTAGCTCAGAATTACCGGAGGCCATTCTTAATTTTTATAACCCGGTGGTATATGATTTTAATAAACGCAAAAACTTTTTAGCTGACCTTGCCACTTTGAAATTAGAAGATATCCGGAAAGTAATTAAAAAATACTATACGGCTGATTCTTACAAATTAGTAGTTGCCGGAGATGAAGCTAAAGTGGCCGATCAATTAAATACCTTGAAAGGGCTTGTTAAGTTTAAAGCTACTGATTTGGAGAAGGATAATTAGATTATTTTTTCTTAAACGAAGCAATAAAATTCTTAGTAAAATCACTCAGCACAAGCGTTCCGCTCATCTCAGCACGCTCAGGTAAAAGTTTATCCCAATGTTCGGTGCCTTCCCACATAATTTTCTTTAATTGCTTCATAGCATCCGGACTACTCTTGGATAAAGTTGTCGCAAGCTTCATTACGGCTGCATCCAATTCTTCTGTTGTTGAATGAACTGAGGCATATAACCCACATTTTTTAGCAAACTGTGCGCTGTGCCACTCTCCGGCGTCAATGGTTAATTGACAAAAAGCGGAAGTTCCCATTTTACGCTCAACCGCGGGGCCAACCACAAAAGGGCCGATGCCTACAGCAAGTTCACTTAATTTTATTGAGGCGTCTTCTTTGGCAAAAGTATAATCTGCTGCAGAAGCCAATCCTACACCACCGCCAACTGTTTTTCCTTGCACCCGCGCAATGACAAACTTAGGCGCCTTACGCATAGCGTTAATCACTCCGGCAAATCCCGAAAAGAATTTTTTTCCGGTTTCAATATCTTTGATGGCGATTAACTCATCAAATGAGGCGCCTGCACAAAATGCCTTATCTCCGTCACTTCTTAAAATAATTACTTTGGCTTTATCATCATTACCTATTTTGGTAATTTCTGTGGCAAGGGCGTGCAAAATTTCCCCCGGTAAAGAGTTACTTTGCGGGTGAAAAAAAGTGACTGTACCTATACTGTTTTCAATGCTGCTTTTAACAAATCCGTTTTCCATAAAAAATCTTTTAAACTTTAGCCTCTGTTTCTTTTGCCGCAGATTACGCAAATTTACACAGATTTTTGATACCAATTTTCTTAGCTTTAATTGTATTTTCTAAAACGAATCCGGGCAGTTATCAACCCTAAAATAATTTTATTTAATCTGTGAAAGTAATTTGTGTAAATCTGTGGCAACTTTAAACGAGTAGCACGGTGTGGCTATGGCAGATTTCATTATAAAAACTATCTTTGTTTGAATAAATTATGAATATTCCTCCTTATTTAAAATCTGGCGATAAAGTTGCTATTGTGGCATCCTCCCGTAAGGTGTCAGAGACTGAACTGGCTTTTGCCCTTAAAACCCTTGTTAATTGGGGACTTCAACCCGTTGCAGGGAAACATTTGTACGCGGCTTATAACCAATGGGCGGGTACTGACCAACAAAGAGCTGATGACCTGCAATGGGCTATTGACGATGAAAGTATAAAGGCCATTTTCTTTGCACGCGGAGGGAATGGAATAATTCGCATTATTGATAAAATCGACTTTACAAAACTGAATTCTAATCTAAAATGGTTCGTTGGATACAGCGATGTAACCATTTTACATGCTCATTTGCATAAATTCTGTAAAACAGCCAGCCTGCATGCTAATATGCTTACTGCTTATTCAAAAAACGCAGAGGCTACCGAAAGTATCCGCAAATGTCTTTTCGGAGAAAAAATTAAATACGATTTTACACCTGATAAATTAAACAGGGAAGGAAAAACTGCAGGTGTTTTAATTGGAGGAAATATTTCTTTGTTGCATACTTTATCGGCTACGCCGGAAGATTTAGATACTAAAGGAAAAATTTTATTCATTGAGGATTTGGACGAAAACCTGCATCATCTCGACAGAATGATTCATCATTTAAAACGCACCGGTAAATTGGCACACCTTGCAGGACTTGTTGTTGGTGGATTGAATGATATGAAAGATGATGAGATTCCGTTTGGAATTACGCCTGAAGAAATTATTATGAACGTTGTGAAAGAATATAATTACCCTGTATGTTTTAATTTCCCTGCGGGGCATATTGAAAGAAACCTTGCTTTGTATTTAGGAAAGGAGATTAAATTAGATATTGTACCAAATAAATGTTTGCTGGAGTATTGAATGCAAGCCACAAATTGCACAGATTGCACGAATGAAAAAAAATTAGATAATGATTGATTTTAACCTGAGTAGAAATTGGCTGCTAAAAAAAATCAGCGCAATTAGCATAATCTGTAGCAAACTCATCTGTAAATGCTGAATAGATTTACTCAATACATACAAAAAGAAAAACTCTTCACCACGAAGAATAAATTACTTGTAGCTGTTAGTGGCGGTAATGACTCAATGGCTTTATGCGAGCTATTATGCGAAGCAGGGTTTAATTTTTCTGCCGCGCATTGCAATTTTACCCTGCGAGGATCTGAATCTGACGCCGATGCTACTTTTGTAGAAGGCTATTGTCTGAAAAACAAAACAAAATATTTTTATAATTCATTCGACACAGCGGTTTATGCGGCTAAGAATAAAATTTCAACTCAAATGGCCGCGCGCGAATTGCGGTATAATTGGTTTGAAGAATTAATAAAGAAAAACAAATTTGATTATTTGCTCACGGCCCACCATTTAAACGATAACATCGAAACTTTTTTTATAAACCTTTTGCGTGGAAGCGGAATTAACGGACTAAAAGGAATTTTACCTAAAAGCGGGAAGAAAGTACGCCCTCTTTTGTTCGCTACTCGTGAGGATATTGAAAATTACGTCCGGGTAAAAAGTATTTTATACCGTGAAGACAGCAGCAACAAAGAAGATAAATACCTGCGTAACCGCTTGCGCCACAACTTAATTCCGGAATTAAAAGTATTAAACCCATCTATTGAACAAACGCTCGCTTCCGAATTGGAGATTTTACAACAGGTAAATCAATTAGTGTTTACCGAAGTAGAAAAGAAAAAGAAAAGCCTTGCAGTTATAAAAAAGGATTCCTGCAAAATTGATATTGAAAAACTAAAAAAATCGGGAAGCTCTAAATTATTTTTATATGAAATAATCAAAGAATATGGTTTTAATTCGGTGCAGTCGACCAATATTTACGATGGGCTCGACGGACTTACGGGGAAAATGTTTTTCAGCGATACCCATCAACTACTAAAAGACAGGAAACATTTACTTATTCGCGATAAATCGGGAGTAGAGGAGGAAGAGGCTGCTATTTACAAAAAGACTGACAAAATAAAACAACCTGTTCAACTACAAATATCTTATTATAAGTTTAAAAGGGGTGAATCGGTAAAAGTGCCTTCGCTTAAAAATATTGCTTACCTCGATGCAGATAAATTAAAATTTCCTATGAAAATTACGCGTTGGCAAAACGGCGACAGATTTGTTCCGTTGGGAATGTGGCATTCAAAAAAGCTCAGCGATTTTTTTGTGGGAGAAAAAATGAGCATGTTTGATAAGGATAATCAATGGATTTTACGAAATAAGGAAGCTATTGTATGGGTAATTGGCAGAAGAATTGACGATCGTTTTAAAATTACACCCTCAACAAAAACGGTTTGTATTATTGAGCTTACGGCTTAAAAATTAAATTAATTATTGAATGCCGCTTTGTATTGAAGGAACATTTCATTAAAGCGTTTGCGCACTTCTTCAATGTATGTTTCGTTGATGATAAGTTTTAATTCTCCCACACTTTTTACTTCAGTTGTGTTAAATTTAAAAGCCTGCTCCATAGGACCTGCTTCAAATTTTACAATGTACTTATCATTCATCTGAAAAATGGAGATGTTGATGGACGGGTGTGGTATGTTATCTATTATTCTCATATTTTGTTCTCGCTGAGTTTCGCTGATGTTTTTTGCAAATTTTCACGGAGAATACGGTAGCCGGTAACTTCTTTTTTATGTAACTCGTGTTGTACCTGACGCTGCACGCACCTGCGAGAAATTAATTGCCAAAGTACTCAACGTAATTATTCTCTGTTTCGTAAAGCTTAATGCAATGCAGTTCGCCTCCCAAAGGTTTTATTTTTGGTTTTAGTATATTAAAAATAGCAATGGCCACATTTTCTGTGCTGGGCATGATTCCTTTCATGAAATCAACATCCAGGTTAATATTTTTGTGATCCAGTTTTTCGCAGATTTCATCGCGTATCAGCGTGCTGAGCTCTTTTAAATTCACCAAAAAGCCAGTATCCGGGTTTATAGTTCCTTTTACGGTTACAAACAACGTATAATTATGCCCGTGCCAGTTAGGATTGGCGCATTTCCCGAAAACCTCGTTATTTTTCTCTTCGCTCCAGTCGCCGCGGTGCAATTTGTGAGCCGCGTTAAAATGTTCTTTGCGTGTTATAAAAACCATAGTATATTTATTGCTGCAAATATAGCCAATAATGAACATTCTGATTGTGTCCGCAACAAAACTTGAAATTGCCTCTTTTTTAGAGGAGATTGGTGCCGGGGCTGACAATTCCGTGTTATCCTCTAATCCTTACAAGAGCCATAAAATCGATGTTTTAATTACGGGAGTTGGCATTGCGCAAACAGGCTTTTATTTGGGGAAATATCTGTCAAAAAAGTATGATTTGGTAATAAACGCAGGAATTTGCGGAAGTTTTAACAGGAACCTAAGATTAGGAGAGGTTGTAAACATTACCGAAGATTACTTTGCTGATTTGGGTGCCGAAGATGACGAAAAATTTTTATCGGTTTCGGAATTAAGCTTGCCCGGCGCTTATTATGTAAAAAACGAAACCCTTTTTACTTTAGAAAATGTGAAGCAGGTTAGGGGAGTAACCGTAAACACTACTCACGGCAGCGAAAATAGTATTAAAAAATTTACTTCAAGAATTAAGGCAGATACCGAAAGTATGGAAGGCGCCGCATTTTTATGGGCCTGTAATAATGAAAAAGTGAAATGTATTCAATTACGTTCTGTTTCCAATTATGTTGAGAAACGCGACAGAAGTAAATGGGAAATCGCAAAAGCGATTAATAGTCTGAATGAAATTTTAATAAAATTAATTTCAATTTTATAATTCTCGTACCTCGTCTCTCCATTCTCGTTCCTTATCCTACCACCATCTTTTTCGTTTAAAATAAACTCCCATTCCAATCATGATGGTAAGCATAACAATCCAAACTATCCAATAAGCTGCAGGGGATTCAAGCTCAGGCATGTGTTTAAAATTCATTCCGTACACTCCTACAATAAAAGTTACGGGAATAAAAATTGAAGAGATTACTGTTAAGGCCTTCATTGCCTCATTCATTTTAAATGAGTTGTTGCTCAAATAAACATCCATAATGCCCGCTAAAGTTTCACGATAACTCTCAACCGTATCAATCGCGCGGATAATATGGTCCTGCAAATCGCGCAGGTAGGCGTCATTGCTCTCTTTTATCAAATCTGTTTCGTTACGTACGATATTATTTACCATTTCGCGGGCGGGCCATAATTGTTTTCGTAAAAAAATTACCTCGCGTTTTAAGTCGTGCAATTTTAAGTTTGCCCTGCGATGCGGGTCGTAAATAATTTCTTCGTCTAATTGCTCTACTTTTTCACCAACTTTTTCAAGTACGTTAAAATAGCAGTCAACAACCGCGTCAATTAAAGCATAAGAAAGATAATCGGCCTGCATTTTCCGTACACGGCCTTTTCCCTGACGCAAGCGTGTCCTGATAATATCAAAAGCATCTCCGCCATGTGGTTCCTGAAAAGAAATAACCGTGTCTTCAAATAAAACAATGCTCAGGTGCTCGCTGCGCACATGGTTATCGTAATAAAGCATTTTCATAATGGAAACCACATAATGTCCGTAATCCTCAAATTTCGGGCGGGATTCTACGTGTACAATATCCTCGAGTGTAAGGGGGTGAATGTTGAAATACTTGCCTATGTACTCAACCAATTCAAGTTTATGAATACCATCAACATTAATCCACTTGATAAAGCCGGGTTTAAGATTTTTAATAAGTTCAGAAAAATCGTAATAATCTTCTTCAAAAAAATCAGTTTCGTTATACTGAATCAGCGTAAGCTTAACACGCTCTTCCTTGGCCTGCCCGGTATAGAAAAGCTCGCCGGGAGGGGCACCAACGTTATGCTTCTTCTGTTTTTTCTTTCCCATTTTTAGTTTTTTTTGTGTGGCCTTCAACAATAATCACAATTTCTCCTTTTACTGTTTTCTCCGAAAAATATTTTGTCAGTTCGGCTAAAGTACCTCTTTTATTTTCTTCAAACATCTTGCTTAGTTCGCGCGATACCGATGCTCTTCTTTCTTCGCCTAAATAAATTTTTAATTCTTCCAGCGTTTTTACCAATCTGAAAGGCGATTCGTAAAAAATCATTGTATGCGTTTCTTCTGCCAGCGATTTGAATTTTGTTTGCCTTCCTTTTTTCTGGGGAAGAAACCCGATAAACACAAAAGTATCGCAAGGTAGCCCGCTATTCACCAAAGCGGGTACAAAAGCCGTGGCACCGGGCAAGGTTTCCACATCGATACCGGCCTGAGTACATTCTCTCACCAATAAAAAACCGGGGTCGCTAATGCCCGGAGTGCCCGCATCGCTTACAAGTGCAACTGTTTTCCCTTCGCTGATAAACGACACAATTTCGCTTACAATTTTGTGTTCGTTGTGCTGATGATATGATTTTAAGGATTTTTCAATTGAGAAATGTTTCAGTAAATGAATTGTATTCCGGGTATCTTCCGCAAAAATCACATCACACTCTTTCAAAATGCGAATGGCCCTGAGTGTTATGTCCTCAAGGTTTCCTATGGGTGTGGGCACTATAAAAAGTTTAGCCATTGTATTCTGCAAATTTTTTCTGGAAGCCGGGTTCGTTTACAAAGTTATAAATAAGTTGCGCGTTTGTTACGGCATCGTCAGTTTCTGTTTTCACAACAAATACATTTTCGTATTTTCGTTTTTCGTGACTGTACTCGTAAGCTTTATCATAATAGTGTAAGGTTATTTCAGCAACCTTGTCCATCTCACCTTTTTCTAAATGTTCAAGCGCGGTTTTGCAGTGTTGCAGGCCAAGGCGTGTTTTTATAGCTAATAGCGGTTTTCGCAGAATTTCAACTGAGGTTTGTCCGTATTCGGCAACAAGACGTTTTACCCGTAACTCAAATGGCATTTGCAGTTTAACAATGGGCGCCGTTTTCATTTGTAGCCAAAGATCATATGGTAATTGCACATGGCCGATGCTGAAAGATTCATCTTCAAGTAAAATAAGTTTGTCAGAATTTAATTTGCTTAATTGAAGATGTAAATTATTTTCAAATTGTTGTTGTGCCGGTTGTTTTTCCTGTCCTATAAAGCCAAAAGCCGAGCCTTTATGATGAGCCAACCCTTCCAGGTCCGCTAATTGTTGGTTTAATTTAAAAAGCTCTTTCAGTACTTCGGTTTTTCCACTTCCTGTCGGGCCTCCCACGAGACAAAAGTGATGTTTCTGCTTGAATAAATCCAGTACTTTATTACGATAACTTTTATAACCGCCTTCCAATTTTTGGGGTTTGAGTCCTGCTGTATCCATTAACCAGCAAAAGCTACTGCTGCGCATCCCGCCTCTGAAGCAATATACATAAATCTTACTGTCACGAGTGCTTTTTTTCTTGACAGATTTTATGAAATCGGCCAGTTTGGGAGATACAATTTCTATCCCTCTTAACACGGCTTCTTCCTTGCCTTTTACCTTGTAAAGAGTTCCGATTTCGGCTCGTTCATGATCATCAAAAAGCGGAATATTGATGGCTCCGGGTATGTGGCCGTTTAGAAACTCGCCGGGAGAGCGCACATCCACCATTACCCCTGAAATGCCCTCCCGAAGGAAATTTTCTATCGATAAACCTGTTGTTTGTATAGCTGTAGAACTCTTCACTATTAATTGTTTAAAATTAAAGATATTTTCGTAACTTACCTTTTTAAAAAGACGGAAATATTTTATATTATTGTGGTATCCATGGGAAGGCATGCTTGCATAATGTTATTGATGGGATTTCTTTTCCTCTTTCCAGGTTATTCGTTTGCACAAAAAGCAAAAAAAGAAAGCAGTTTTAAGGAAAATCACACTCCCTTCGGCAAGCGTAAAAAAGAAAGAAAAAATCAGAAAGGCACAGCGGGAAAAATATCGCGTGGCGGTAGTTTTACTCTCTTTAAAAAACGCCAGAAAAGCGCCGGTAATGCCGATGCTTTTGCCAGCAATAGTGCGCATGGAGGAAGAGGGTTTATATACAAACTTTTTCATCCCAATAGCGGCTCTCCAAAAAATGCTTCGTTAAGAAAAACCAAACCCGGTAAGGTTCAGAATCGTGAGCAGCACAGGTTATTTCGCCGGATTTTTACAAAAAATAAAGGTACGCACGAGCGGATTCAAAATACCAATCGGAAAGAGCGGACCCGTAAAAGGAAGCGCGGCAACGAAGTTTTTGCCGACAAAAAACACTGATTTTACCTATTTATTTATTCCCCGATTAGCTCTGCAAGGGTTTAATTAATACTTTTGCGCATATTTTATGCTCCTATGAAAAAGATTTTATTTGCAGTTGCCATTACAGCTTTATTAAGCGCTTGTAACGGAAGCAGTACTCCTAAAAACACAGCCTTTGAGTTAAAAGGCACACTTACTAATGCGGTTGGGGGAGAAACCATTTACCTGGAAGAATTATCGCCAAGCGGAAAAATATTGCTCGACTCGGCTGTATTGGATGAAAAAGGAAATTTTTCTTTCACACATTCTGCACCGGCTATAGGGTTTTATCGTGTAAAAGTTAATGAAGCGAACTTTGCCATGTTGGTACTCGACTCCACTCAAAAAATTAAACTTACCGGCAATTTTAAAGATATTGGCAATACTTACACTGTAGAAGGTTCTCCGGATACAAAAATATTTTTGGATTTTAATGACTTGGGAAAAACAATTCAGATACGCTCTGATTCTTTGCAAAGAGCTTTTCAGGCCGCGATGGGTGTAATTAAAATGGATTCAATGAAAGTGGATTCGCTCAATAAAATTTTTGAACCGATTTATATGAGTATGATGGAAGGGCATCAGCAGCGCGTTGCCGATATTGTCTCTAAAAATACAAATTCGCTTGCTGCTTTGGCCGGTATACAGCAACTTGACCCTGATAAATACCTGGATATTTACAAGAAAGCGTATGCGGATTTATCAGTAAAATTTCCGAACAATAAATATTTAGGTAAGCTCCAACAGGATATAAATTCTTTCGGAAAAGTAGCGGGAGGAAGCGAAGCTCCTGATTTTACATTTAATACTCCTGAAGGAAAACCGCTTTCACTTTCTTCCTTCCGGGGAAAAATTTTATTGGTGGATTTTTGGGCAAGCTGGTGTGGCCCCTGCCGCAAGGAAAATCCGAATGTTTTGCGTATGTACAAAAAATACCATAGCAAAGGCTTTGAAATTTTAGGCGTTTCTCTTGACGAAAGTAAAGAGAAATGGGTAGCTGCAATCAAAAAGGACGGACTTGTCTGGAATCATATAAGTGATTTAAAAGGTTGGGGAAGCCAGGCCTGTAACCTTTACGGAATAGAAGCAATACCTTTTGCTATGCTGCTTGATAAAGATGGTAAAATCATTGCTAAGAACCTGCGCGGCGCTTCTTTAGAGAAAAAACTGGAAGAGCTTTTTAAGTAAATTAATTATTGAAAGTAATTAAAAACCGGCTGCCGTTCTTATTCTCGTAATTCAATTTCCCGTCTATCTGATCAACCAACGAAGTAATGAGGTTCATACCCATTGTGGTTGACTGCAATAAACTTGAATCCATTCCTGAGCCTGTATCGGCAACCCAGAAAGAAACAGTGTTGTTTTCTTTTTTAAAACCCACATCAATTTTTCCGGTCGATTGATTTTTAAACGCGTGCTTAAACGAATTTGTAATCAGCTCATTGAGAATAAGCGCACAAGGAATTGCTGTTTTTATATCCAGCTGAATTTTTTCAGTGCTTTCAAAAATTTCTATATTCGGATTGGTTTGATAACTTTTTGTGAGATAAGAACAGAAATTATTGATGTATTGAGCAAATTCTATACGTGCGAAGGAATTATTCTGGTAAAGTTGATTATGAATAAGTGCCATGGAGTAAATGCGGTCTTTTGTTTCTTCAAATATTTTTTTGCTGTCCTCGTCCTTTAAATTTTCTACCTGTAAATTAATGAGGGCCGAAATGATGGCAAGATTGTTTTTTACGCGGTGATGTACTTCGGCAAGCAACAATTCTTTTTCTTTTAAAGAGGATTGAATGTTTTGTGCGGATTTTCTTTTTTCGGAAATATCGGTAATGCGAACGGATTGATATTTTTCATCGTTCACTTCAATCATCTTTACGGTAATAGCGCCCCAAAATTCATTTCCTTTAAATGTTTTATACAATATCTCATCTTCATACACCCCGTTTTTTTCAATTTGTACACTCGTTTTTGTAATTTCCTCCTCTGTGGGATAATTTTTATGAAGGTCAAGCCCGAAAAAATTAAAAAAGTTTTCTTCCTTTTCCACTTCAAATAACTCAATAGCCCGCCGGTTTGCCTTTACAATTTTTTTTTCAATCCGGTCAACCAAAAACAAGGCGTCTTCTGAGTTATTAAAAATACCTTCTACCTGCGCATTCAGTGTTTCTTTGTCTTTGTCGAGTTGGCGTGTTGTTTTTTCGTTTACATAAAGTATAGAGTAAATAATAATCATACAGCATACAATAGCTGTATAAAAAGCAATTTTGCTTAAAGCGCTGGCCTGATCGTCGGTTAGTTTTATAAGGCTGAAGTCATATTTAAAACTGTAAGCGTATAAAAAGGAAACTAATAGGGCATTAAACAAACAGAGCCCGGCGATAATTTTTTTCTGAGAGAATTCAAATAAGGCGAATGGCGCCATAATGGTGGGAATAAAAAAGATGTACATGTTGGATTCATGCCCAATGAGAAGCGACAACACGAAGATGTGGACGAATACGATAGTATTAAGAAAAATCCTTGAAAAGAGGGTAAATTTAAGATAGTTAAGAGGAATAGGTAATAAGTAGAAAAAGGCAAACCCTATTTCTATATAAACCATTTCGGGTATCCCGATGGAATGATAGTAATAAATAAAGAAGAAGGTAATCGTTACAGCAAAAAGACTTATCCGGTTGCTTAATTCAATTCGTTTATTGGTCAGGGTAGAATACTGAATGTCGGTACCTAATGCAGATAAGTTTTTTAAAATAGTTGTTACGGAAGCCACTTACAAAATTTTGGCAAAGATAAAGGTATTCTCTTTATACTAACAGAATAGTTGGGCGGCATTTTTAAGCCCGCTAAACCCATATTTTCTTGCGATGAGCGGATTTCACTAAGGCATTTTATATAATATCGATAGCTTTCTGCAATTTAAATGCGGCTAAGGAAATGAGTAAAAGGACGGATAATAAAATTTTTCATTTGCCGCTGATTTGCAGCAAATGTAGAATATTACAAAAAAAATGCGTTTAATAACTTAAAATAGGGCCAAGCCACCTTTCAACTTCAGTTACATTCATGCCCTTACGTTTGGCGTAATCCTCGGCCTGTTCTTTATTGATTTTTCCGGTGCCGAAATAATGGGATTGCGCCTGAGAAAAGTATAATCCGCTTACCGCAGCGGTAGGGTACATGGCCATGCTTTCGGTTAACTGAATACCGGTATTTTTTTCAACATCCAGCAATTTCCAGATAGCGGGTTTTTCGGTATGGTCCGGCTGCGCAGGGTAACCCGGTGCCGGGCGAATTCCCGCATATTCTTCCTTAATAAGTTGCTCAGTATTCAGGGTTTCATTTTTTGCATAGCCCCAAATTTCGGTTCTTACTTTTTTGTGCATTAATTCCGCAAAAGCTTCCGCGAGACGATCAGCCAGGGCTTTCAACATAATAGCACTGTAATCATCGTGATCTTTTTCAAATTTAGTTACATGCTCTTCAATACCAATACCGGTTGTAAGAGCGAATGCTCCGATGAAATCACTTTCCTTGAGAGAGACGGAACCATTTTTCGGTTTTAGAAAATCACTCAACGCAACGTTATATTGTCCCGCAGGTTTTTTAGTTTGCTGGCGTATCGAATGAAATTTGTTTAAAATATTTTTAGCTTCTTTATCGTACACCTCAATATCATCCCCGTTGGCATGCGCAGGATAAATTCCGATTACGGCCTTTGCTGTAAGCCATTTTTCTGAAATAATTTGTTTCAGCATTTTCTGTGCATCGGTAAATAATTTTTTAGCTTCAATTCCGCGTTCTTTATCTTCTAATATTTTAGGGTAAGAGCCTTTCATTTCCCATGAGTGGAAGAAAGGTGTCCAGTCTATATATTCAGCAATTTCCTTTAACGAATAATCGTCAAAAACTTTATTTCCTAAAAATGCGGGTTTGGTTATTTCTGCTTTGCTCCAGTCAATAGTGAATTTATTCCGGCGCGCTTCTTCCAACGAAATAAATTTATTTTGTCCCTGAGCATTTTTGTTCTGTTCGCGTACGCGTTCGTAATCTTTCAGTACATCTTTCATAAAACTGCCGCGCAACTCTTCAGAAATTAAACTGCTGGCAACCGGTACCGATTTACTTGCGTCGTTTACATGCACCACTGCATGAGAATAGTGTGGCGCGACTTTCACTGCAGTATGAACTTTAGAAGTGGTGGCTCCGCCTATCAATAATGGAATTTTAAAACCTTGTCTTTCCATTTCTTTAGCAACATGCACCATTTCATCCAAAGAAGGTGTAATGAGCCCGCTTAAACCAATCACATCTACTTTATGTTTTTTTGCTTCTTCCAAAATTTTATCGCAGGAAACCATTACTCCTAAATCGACAATCTCGTAATTGTTGCAGGCCAATACAACGCCCACAATATTTTTTCCGATATCGTGCACATCTCCTTTAACAGTGGCCATTAAGATTTTCCCTGCATTTTCTCTTCCTGTTCCTTTAATACCGGCTTTTTTATTGGCTTCTTTTTCGGCTTGCAAAAAAGGCTCTAAGTAAGCCACGGCTTTTTTCATTACACGGGCACTTTTTACTACTTGTGGTAAAAACATTTTTCCACTGCCGAATAAATCACCAACTACATTCATTCCCGCCATTAAAGGACCTTCGATTACATTTAACGGACGGCCTAATTTTACACGGGCTTCTTCTGTATCAGCATCAATATATTCAATCAGACCTTTTACCAAAGCATGGCCTAAACGTTCTTCTACCGTTCCTTTGCGCCACTCTTCATCTTTCTCGTTTTTTTGCCCGGCCACACCTTTCAAAGTTTCGGCGTGTTCAACTAATCTTTCGGTTGCATCATCTCTTCGGTTTAATAAAACATCTTCTACTAATTCCAAAAGTGTTTTATCAATATCATCATACACTTGTAGTTGAGATGGATTTACAATTCCCATATCCATGCCGTTTTTTACAGCATGATATAAAAATGCACCGTGAATTGCTTCACGAACGTGATCGTTACCGCGGAATGAGAAAGAAACATTGCTAACCCCACCGCTTACTTTTGCATAAGGGAGATTTGTTTTTATCCATTTGGTGGCATTGAAAAAATCAAGCGCGTTTAAACGGTGTTCTTCCATTCCTGTTGCAACCGGGAAAATATTGGGGTCGAAAATAATATCCTGCGGAGGGAAATGAACTTTGTTTACCAGGATATCATAAGCACGTTTACAAATATCAATTCTTCGCTGATAAGTATCCGCTTGTCCTACTTCATCAAAAGCCATTACAATTACAGCGGCTCCATATTGTTTTATTTTATGAGCCTGCTCAATAAATTTTTCTTCTCCTTCTTTCATGGAGATAGAATTTACAATAGCTTTTCCCTGAACACATTTTAATCCTGCCTCGATGACTGTCCATTTAGAAGAGTCGATCATAATGGGAACTCGTGAAATATCCGGTTCGGAAGCAATGAGGTTTAAAAATTTCGTCATTGATGCTTCGCTATCAAGCATACCCTCGTCCATGTTCACGTCAATAACCTGTGCGCCGCCTTCTACTTGCTCGCGTGCAATGGAAAGAGCTTCTTCAAAATTTCCTTCTTTAATTAATCGAAGGAATTTTTTAGAACCGGTTACATTTGTACGTTCACCCACGTTCATGAAATTACTTTCGGGACGAAGAGTTACAGGTTCCAATCCGCTTAAGTGCATGAGGGTATCTGCAACAGGTTTTTTGCGTGGTTTAGCTTCTTTTGCAAGTTCCGCAATACGTTTAATGTGCGATGGAGTCGTTCCGCAACAACCACCTACAATATTTAAAAACCCTGCTTTTAAAAAATCTGCAATCTGGTGTCCCATGGTGTGAGCATCTTCGTCGTATTCGCCAAACTGGTTAGGTAAACCTGCATTTGGATAAGCACTCACGAAGAAAGGAGCTTTGTCGGAAAGTTCTTCCAGGTAAGGGCGCATATCTTTTGCACCTAAAGCACAATTCAACCCTATACTTAATAGATTAACATGCGAAACAGAATTTAAAAATGCTTCAGTCGTTTGCCCGGATAAAGTTCTTCCGCTGGCATCGGTAATAGTACCCGAAACCATAACAGGCATAATCCGGTTAATTTTTTCGCAGTAATTCTGAATAGCAAATAAAGCAGCCTTCGCGTTCAGCGTATCAAAAATTGTTTCGATTAGTAAAATATCCGCGCCGCCTTCAATTAATCCCTTAACTTGTTCGGTATAAGCGGTAACCATTTCATCAAAGGTAACCGCGCGATAACCCGGGTCGTTTACATTGGGAGAAAGTGAGAGTGTACGGTTGGTGGGGCCGATTGCACCTGCCACAAATTTGGGAACGGAAGCAAATTCGGGAAATTCTTTTTTGAACTCCACTATAGCTTCTTTTGCAATTTTGGCCGATTCGTAATTTAATTCATAG
>DATMMV010000111.1:0-5703 GCA_035569635.1 Bacteroidia bacterium
AATATTTACATGAGCAGGCGGAGCTACCATTTCAATCACTTCCTTAAGTAAAATATTAAAATCTATATTTTCCTTTTCCGCATCGATTTTTCCCGCCCTTGAATAAGCTAAAACCCCGTCAATTAATGCCTCAAGACGCACAACCCTGCTTTTTAACAGATCGAGGTATTCCTTACCGGTATCATCCAACTTATCTCTGTAATCCTGTATTATCCATTCGGCAAGTGAAGCTACTCCGCGTAACGGTGTTTTAAGATCGTGCGATATTATATAAGCAAAACTTTCCAGTTCTTTTATCATTGCCTCCTGTCTTTTGTTTTGCTGCGATATAATAAAATTCTTTTCCGTTAAAAAAGATTCTCCGATAATACACATAATGTAATCAAAGAAAATATTGGTTCCGTTACGGATAGAAGCAACTTTTTCGGGCTCTGTTTTGCTCAATTTATCCCAAATAGGTATATAATATTTTCTAACGACGCCAATCAGTTCATACCATGCTTTAAAATCAAGGCCTATGTGGGCATATTGCACACCCTGTATTAATAAACTTTTTATGTAAGGCTCCCAATTGTTCTCATAAATTGCCAAGCGTAATAATCTATTATTTTCCTTATTATTTGCCTCCTGAAATTCTTTCGTCATTGATTTTAAAAGCGGCCCGAATACGGGATGGGTCTCAAAATCTTTATTAAATTTTTCAGTAACTTCCTTTTCATGTTCCTGAGAAAATATAAAATAATTCTTTACATCACGCATTCCCTCCTCCGTAAAAGCAGGTATAAGATGTTTTATATCAACATTTCTAAACATGATTTCATTTTTAACAGCAACGAAAAGTTACGAAAAAAAATTCAATAAACAAGTAAATAACATGAATTAATCTGTAAAAAATGTAACATCACCGGATTTTACCCGAAGATTGATTTTGGGATTAGAATAATGTCGGGATTTTATTTTGGTTATAAACTATTTTTTACACAGCTTCAAAAATGATTTAGTTTTTGACACCTTTTGTACAGATATTCCGTAAAAAGATATACAGACCCCCAAACTTGCACGATGGCGATTACCCTGAAATCACCCGTAAGGGTTCTATACGTAGAGGATGATCTGATAGATCAAAAAGCATTCCAGCGGCATGTAAAAAACGGCCATGACCATATGCAATACGAACTGGCCTCGTCGGTAGAAGAAGCAAAAAACCTGTTAAGCCATACTAATTATGATGTGATTGTCACCGATTATCTGTTAAACACAAGTACAGGTTTTGCCATCATAGATGCTGTAAAAGATATTCCTGTAATTTTTATAACCGGCCAGGGCGACCAGGAAGTTGCCGTGAAGGCCATGAAAAAAGGAGCTTTTGACTATATCGTAAAAGAATCGTCCGGTAGTTATCTCGATTTACTTACCGCAACTATTAACAAAGCTTTTTCTTACAATAACACAAATAAAAAACTTAAAGAAGCCGAACAGGAAATAAAAAAATTGGTATCAACTCTCGGTCAAATTAATAATTCTATTACCATTCTTAATAAAGCCGGTGAAATAGAATGGGTAAATAAAGGCTTTGTAGATTTATTCGGCCGTTCACTTGACGAGGTAAAAAATAAAAATATACTTGAGTTCAGGGGGAGAGATATGCAAAAAGAAAAATTACAAAAACTATCGTCAAGTATTCTCGGACAAAAAAGAACTGTTACCTGCGAATCTAAGATACTTAATAAACGGGGAGGTCATTCCTGGATATACACAACTATTACCCCTGTAATAGACGAAACGGGTTCTGCCAGCAGGATTATTATGGTAGACACCGATATCAGTGAAAAAAAGAAAATAGAACACGAACTTATTAAAGCGAAAGAAAAAGCGGAAGCAGCTGCAATTACCAAACAGCAATTCCTTGCCAATATGAGTCATGAAATAAGGACTCCTATAAATGCCATTATGGGAATTATGCATATGTTTGAAAATACCACCCAGGCCAAAATGAGAAAAAAATATATGCAGTTGGTAAACAATGCCTCTAATAACCTTCTTAATATTATTAATGATATCCTGGACATTTCAAAATTGGAGGCGGGTAAAATCGTTATCGAAAAAATAAATTTCAATATCCGCGAGTTGGTTTTAAATATCCGGAAGTCGATGAAATACCGGGCCGAAGAAAAAGGATTACAATTGCATTGCCACATAGCAAAAGATGTACCCCAAAATTTAAAAGGAGATCCTTCCCGTTTAAATCAGATTTTAATAAACTTAGTAGGCAACTCAATTAAGTTTACTGAAAAAGGAAGTATTATCATGTCGGTTAAAACCACCGCGATTACGGCGGATACAGTTACTTTATTATTTACGGTGACAGACACAGGTATAGGTATTGCCGAAGAGGCACAAGCACACATATTTGAGTATTTTCACCAGGTTCATTCGGATGCTACGCGGCAATATGGCGGCACAGGGCTTGGCCTTGCCATTATAAAACGTCTTACAGAAATCCAAAGAGGCAAAGTATGGTTTAAAAGCAAAGAAAATGAAGGTTCGGAATTTTTTGTAGAACTGGAATTTGAAATCGGAGCAACTGTACCCAAACAGGTTACAAAAACAGTAAAGACAGTAAAAAATAAAGAAGGTTTATTTTTAAAAGGGAAAAAAATTTTATTGGTGGAAGATGAAGTACTGAATCAAATGGTGGCTAAATATTTATTGGAAAATGAACTCGGAGCGACAGTTGAAATCGCATCAAACGGAAAAGTCGCTATCAGCAAAATGGAAAAAAATTATTTTGACCTTGTGATTATGGACATTCAAATGCCTGAAATGAATGGTTATGATACAACAAAACATATAAGAACACAACTACCTTCACCTCAGAATAAAACACCTATTTTAGCAATGACAGCGCATGCTTTCAGTGAGGAAAAAACAAAATGTAAAAAAGCCGGCATGGACGAATTTATTTCTAAACCTATTCGAATTAACGAGCTTAAGCAAAAATTACAATTTCTTTTAGCCCAATAATTTCACCCTTTAAAACATGCAATCCACCCCAATAATAAATAATATCGCCGCTAAAAACACAAAAAAACAATCATTCACCCGTATAAAAAGTATGCTATTAAAGTGCGCAATCATAGACGATGATCCGTTGTTTACCCGGATAATAGAGCATTATTTATCGGGTGTGGATAGCATAGATGTTATAGGGGTTTATCATAATCCAGCCGAGGCATTAAATAAAATTAATTTCAGAGATGTTGATTTTTTATACCTGGATGTGGAGATGCCGGAAATGACGGGCCTGGAGTTTCTTCTCAGCCTAAGTGTTATACCTCCCGTTGTGCTTGTTTCCGGGAAAAAAACTTACGGCGTGGATGCTTTCGAATTTAACGCTATCGATTACCTGCACAAACCCGTATCACACGCACGTTTTATGAAATCGGTGGGCAAAGTAAAAACTCATTTTGAAAAATTAATGATTCCAGTGAATTCAGGACAGAAAAATATTTTCATAAAACACGACGGTATTCACATACGGTTATCGGTTGATGATATATTACTGGTTCGCGCCAATGATAATGACGTTACTATTGTAACACACGGAAGATCTTACAAAACCCATTTAAGGCTTAAAGACATTTATGACATGCTTCCGCAAATTGATTTTATGCAAGTGCACCGCTCTTTTATTGTACAACTTTCAAAAATTGATAAAGTAGACGGTGAAGTAATAGAAATTAACAGCCGTACCATTCCTGTAAGCAGAACCTACATCCATGAATTATACGAGCGATTAAAAATAAAATAAATTATATTATTAAATGGACATCCTTGAACTTAAAAATTACCTGAATTGCGATAATACTTTTTTAGAAACTATTATACAGAAGTTTATTGCCGAGGTACAGGAAATTACAAAAACCATTGAAACCGCCGCCGCCGCCGAAAAATGGCCTGTGGTAAAATTAAATGCACACAAAATGCTCAGTTCAGTCAAAATATTTGAAATCGACGAACTCATTATTCTTCTCGAAAAAGTCGAAATAAACGCCGAAAAGCAAAAAAATATTCCACAGCTTAAAAAAGACATAGAAAAACTCATTGGCCTTTCTGCAAAGGCAATTTTCGACGCGCAAACAGCCCTGGAAGAATTAAATCAGTAAAAATACTCCCCATCCGTTTCCGTCTTTTCACCTCTGTTTTCTGTCGGTCTGTCCCTACCTTGTTTTTTAACCTCTGTTAGTTGCGTACAAACTATAGGAAGCAACTTATAAAACAAGTAAAGCCATGGAAACAAAAAATGCCATACCCTTAAACAAAGCAATCCGGGAAGCAATAGAGTTCGGATTTCGCGAGCGGTTCGTTATAAGAAATAACCATATTCGGGGGTTGTCGTCAAATAAAGATTTTTCAAGTACTGAATTTGCTGTGGCGGAAAGCTATCCGGTAATTTTAGAAAACGGAAAAAAAGGACATATCAATTACATTGTTTTAAATAATGGAGGATTAGGTTTCCTTGTAGATGAAATTAAAATTATAAACACTTCTCAAAAACACACTGAAGAAGAGTTGGATTCCATTGAACTTATTTTGGAAAATATTTACAGCGCATAAAATAGTAACATTTAAAACCGGAAATCATGAAACCCCTTTTAGTTTTTTACAGCATTTGCATAGTTGCATTATACAGCGTTTTCGCATTTATCGGCTATCGCCAGAAGCAAAACGGAAGTAATGCTATGAGTCGAGGTTTTTTAACAGAGATAACTGTTTCAACTTCTGTTTGCAAAACCGCTAAATCCAGGTTACTTGCCGAGCATTTTGATAATGCGCTTGCATACTTGGGAACAAACCAAAAAAATAAAAGTGCAGAACAAATCTACGATGCGCTTATGGTCTTTACGGTAGGTGCAATTTCTTCAGGTAATTATGATCAGAAAGGGTTCTGGGAAATTATAAAAAATTTAAGTGATTCTTATATAGATCTTCAACTGAACAGGCCGGTTAACCGGGCAAAACTGAGGAAAGTTTTTGAAAGTACCGAGCTCTTTATTGCCGAGGAATTCATGTTGAAATCCTCGTATGATTTGAATAAAAATAGTTTTTTAACTGCTATAGAGGATGTAAACAAAGCAGAGGTAAGTATTATGCTGGCATCAAAGTATTCCGGCAGGTTGGACAAAGAACAACAAAAAGAAATACTAAACAATAGTGTGACTCTTTTAAAGGATATTATAAAAGAAAATGATTCGAGAAAAATTTCCGCATCCTGGAAAAGAATGATGCACAAAATGAATAACCTGGAAGGTGCTGCCTGAATAAAAAATAAAAAAACCATGAATCAAACGCTCATTATATGGACATTGCACTACCAGGTTAACAGGCGTTTTCATCCTCATGTGCCTTCTTTATTGGATTATTTGGTTAAAACAATCGGAGTAGACCATGATCCCCTTAAAAAAAATACAAAAAAACAAAGAGAAGGTAAAGGGTTTGGGAAGAGGATGAAAACGTCTGTTTTTCATCATTGGTTGAGAAGAGCGAAAAAGAAATTTAAAAAGAAAAGTCATGAAACCACAAAAGCATTTTAAAATTGTTGTCCTTGAGGACAGCGATTTTTACAACAAACTCCTCACCATGCAATTGCAAAATTATACAAATGCCATTGCAGAGGACAAAGATTTGAGTTTCGACATACAA
>DATMMV010000112.1:0-8049 GCA_035569635.1 Bacteroidia bacterium
TACCACATTTTCAATATGCCTTTTGCGCAATTTTTACGAACGGATATGGATTTCAGGGTTTACAAAACTGTAAAAAAACTGGGGCGTTTTGTATTCAGGGCTTACGGGGGCATGGGGTACGCGCTGAATAATTTAAATGTACTGCCTTACGAGAAAAGTTTTTTTGCCGGGGGGCCTAACTCCATTCGCGCATGGAAAGCACGTACAGTGGGGCCGGGCTCTTACGACGGAACCTATAAAGATGCGAATGGCGCCACACAAAAAGATATCAATTTTGACAAGCTGGGAGACATCCAACTGGAAACAAATTTTGAATTCCGTTTTAATATTTACAAATGGCTTAACGGCGCCTGGTTTGTGGATGCGGGTAACGTATGGTTACGGCAAAAAAATGCTGCCAAACCCAATGGTGAATTTGATGTAAAGCGATTCTATAAAGAATTTGCTACAGGTACAGGTGTTGGTATACGTGCCGACTTTTCATTTTTCATTATTCGTGTAGACGGCGCTTTTCAGGTGTATAATCCTGCGAACATACCTGGTCAGCGCTGGATGTTTGGCCGCGGTTTTTTACCTTCTTTCATTACCAATTTCGGTATCGGTTATCCTTTTTAAGAAATTGTTTTTTCGATACTTTCCCAGAGAAGATTTGCTGTTTTATCCCAGGAAAATTTATTCTTTTGAGAAAACCCTTTTTGAATTAAATCAGCGCGAAGATTTTTATCATTATAAATTTTAAGCATCGCGTTTTTAATTTCGTTTTCGTCAAAAGGATTGGTGTAAAGAGCGGCCTCTCCGGCAACTTCCGGTAAAGAAGAAACATTTGCGGAAATTATCGGAACACCGCATTGCATGGCTTCCACCAATGGAATTCCGAATCCTTCAAAGTAAGGAATGTAGGCTAAAGCAAAAGCAGAGGCAGTAATTTCACATAAGGCCTGATCCGGAACACGGCCTGTAAAAATAATCTGGTCTTCTATATTTAATTTTTTCATTAACGAAATCAGTTCGTTTTCGCCCCAGAAAACAGCGCCCGCCAACAGCAATTTCATATTTGAGCCGCTTTCTTTCTTAAATAAATGAAAGGCTTTTACCAAACGTAAAATATTTTTTCGCGGACTGAGAGAACCCACAAACAAAAAATAATCGCAGCTTTTGGTATATTTATCTTTAACCGTTTTCTTTACTACATCGTCAACAGTGTCAAAATATTCGTTAATGCCATTATACACAACATCTATTTTTTCAGTATCAATTTTATAATTTTCAGAAATATCTTTTTTACTGAATTCAGAAACGGTGGCAATTCGCGTTGCTTCTGCGGCAAATTTCGGGAAAAAAGTATTGTAATAATTTCTCACCCAGAAAGGCAGGTCTTTCGGGTAATGCAAGAAATTTATATCGTGTATAACGGGCAATTGTTTGCACCTAGCGCCCAGGGCTAAAAAACCATCCGGCGATAAAAATAAATCGGGTTTAAATTTATTTAAAAAGGGTTTTACCGAGAACTGCATCCAGTAATAAAACAGGAAAGGATGCCTTGCGGGTGGCCATAAAACTATGGGCGTTACATTGTCAGAAAAAACAAATTGCTGGTCGTAGGGCCTGTCAAATAAAAAAACAAAATGCACATTTTTTTGCTGCTGTGTAATCCGTTTTAAGGATTGATAACTGAACCACCCTATTCCATCCAGACGGCCGGGCAATAAAAGACGGGTATTTACTACGATTTTCAATTTAAAACCAGTTATAACGGCAATATTACGTAAAGATTGTGTAGCTCTGAAATATAATAATAGCATCCGAAAAACAAGCTTTTTTCACTTTATATTTCTGATTATTAAGCTTATATTCGCTCCCCTTATGCAAAGAAAATTTATAACGAATTTATTTCTGTTGCTTTTTCTTAATTTACTTATTAAACCGTTTTGGGTAATAGGCGTTGAGCCCTATTTACAGTATAAATTGGGGAACGAAACCTACGGCGAATACTTTGTGCTTTTTAATTTTTCTTTTCTGCTGAATATTTTACTTGATTTCGGGATTACAAATTTCAATAATAAAAATATTGCTCAAAACAATCACCTGCTTGAAAAACATTTTTCAGGGCTGTTTCTTTTAAAAGTATTACTGGGGGTTATTTATATTTCCATCACACTTATTATAGGTTTGTCGGTCGGATACAGTGTAAGATATTTGAAATTACTATTGCTTCTCGGCTTTAACCAGTTCCTTATTTCAATGGTACTTTACCTGCGTTCAAATTTACTGGGGCTACACCTTTTTAAAACGGATAGTTTTATTTCTGTATTGGACAGGTTGATCATGATTTCTTTTTGCGCTTTGTTGCTTTGGACAAACATTGCAGGAATTCATATCGACATTATGATATTTGTTTACATACAAACAACCGCCTATTTCATTACAGCCTGTCTTGCTTTTATTGTGGTTTTCAGAAAAACAGAAAGTTTCTCCATCAGTTGGAACTGGCCTTTTTGGTTAATGATACTGAAGAAAAGTTTTCCTTTCGCGGTATTGGTTTTACTAATGACATTTTATAACAGATTAGATGCCGTAATGCTTGAAAGGCTATTGCCTGAAAAAAACAATTATGTCTTCTTTTTGATTGAGGAAATAAAAGCCACGCCTTATGCCCATTTTCCACAGGTAAAACAAATAATTATGCATGCCGAAGACAACTTTAATTCGAGTGGTGCCGCGCAGGCAGGAATTTATGCAAAAGGGTTTCGGTTACTGGAAGCCGCAAACATGATTCCTCTCTTGTTTGCCATGCAATTACTTCCGATTTTCAGCAGAATGATAAAGTACAATGAAAAAGTAGAAAACCTTGTGAAATTATCGTTCACCCTTATTATCACCCCCGCTATAATCGCATCATCCGTCAGTTATTGCTACAGTACGGATCTGGTGTCTTTAATTAATCACGGAGTTACAGATTCCACCACTGTATTTTCTATTTTAATGTGTTGTTTTGTAGCCATATCTACAACCTACATTTTCAGCACTTTGCTTACTGCCAATGGAAGTTTAAAACAATTAAATACAATGGCTCTTATTGGTATCTGCCTTAATTTTATTCTTAACCTGGTTCTTATTCCCTATTTTAAAGCGGTTGGCGCAGCTGTATCGAGTTTAGTTACGCAATTTTTTACGGCCGCTATGTGGACCTTCCTTTGTTATAAAATCTTTAAATTCAGAGTAAATTATCGCCTTATTTTGGTATTAACCATTTTTACGGGAGGGGTAATTACGAGCGGTATACTATGTTCAACTTTCATTAAGAACGCTTACCTGGGTATAGCATTAATGTGTGTATTTTCCGGGGTTTGGGCTCTTGTTACTGGCCTTATCAGCCTAAAATCAATTATGCGCTTTATAAAGTACAGTTAAAACACATTTTATTATCTTAGCCAAAAATTACAATTATGGATAAACCCAATGTCGAGATACTGAGAGTCCTGTTTTTTCGTAGAAAGCATATCTTGCTGGTTACTCTTATTGCCGCCGTTATAGCCGTTGGTGTTACTTATCTTTTAAAACCAAAATACCGTTCCGTAGCCTACATTTATCCTGCCAATATGGTTCCTTTCTTCATGGAACAGCAAAACAACGCAGTTTCACATACCGAGTTATTGCTGCAGTTTTTTAATTCGTATGATGTGCGTAATGACGTATTAAAAAAATTCAGGCTCGACCGGCATTACGATTTGGATACTACCGACCCTAAATTCAAAACCTATTACAATTTTGCTTTTGAAGAAAATATTAAAGCTTCTCAAACGCGCTACGAATCAATTGAACTGAATGTACTGGATACGGACCCCGATACCGCGCAAAAAATCGGCCAGGGAATTATTGATGCTGTTAATAAAACAATTTCCAAACAACATATATCAAAATTTAATGAATATGTAAATGTAAACCGCGCTTATTTAAATGCACATCGCCGAACTTTAGACAGCCTGCAGGAATGCATGGAAGTATTTTCAAAAAAATACCACATCATTGATATGAGTTCGCAGATGCGCTATGCCTCGCAAAATTACTTTAAGTTGATGGCCGAAGGTAAAGAAAACGCCAAAATTACGGAATCTTATAATGAAATTGCAGAAAAGGGCCCGGAACTTTACCGGATAGGAAATGCTTTCCAGGAAGAAGCCAGAATGTATGCTACTGTAGAAAACGAATTAAATCAATCTATCCGCGATTTTAACCGCAAGCTTACTTATATGATAGTAGCTTCCGAGCCAACCAAGCCGGATACGAAATACTGGCCAAAAAGAGGCGTAATTGGAACTGTGGCAGCCATCTCGGCATTTATACTGGCTTGTTTATATTTTGTTTATTCTGCACGCATGCGCGAAGTTTGGGCAAGTATAAAAACGCCACCTGTAATAATTAAATGAAAGTCGGTTTTTACCCTCAAAAAAGGGCCGGAACCTGAAAAAAAAATAAAAGTACCTGATCAAAAAAATGAACGATTAAATGAAATTAAAATAGAAATCTTAGAAATGCTAAATCAAAATATAGGCATATTAAAAAAGCTTTACAAAAAACGTAAGCATATAATATTAGCTACTTTAGTTACTATTACAGGCGCTTTTGTCGCCTGCTATTTCATTAAACCATCTTATAAATCGACGGCTGTTGTTTACCCAACCAATCTGTCCGTTTACAGCGAAGAGTCTCAAACCGAACAGTTATTGCAGTTTTTTCAGTCCAGCGAAATCAGGCAGTATATGATGAAAAAATATAATCTCTGCGCCCATTACGGAATAGATACTACCAAAAAAAAATATCTGTTTACATACGAAGAAATATTTGATAAAAAAGTTAGCATAAAGCAGACCAAATACGAATCTATAGAAATAAATGTGGAAGACCATGACCCTGACTCTGCACGCATTATCGCCGGCGGAGTTATTGACGCGGTTAACTGGCTGATTGAAAAAGAACACCGCGAAAAGTATATGGAAACCGTTAAAAACGCCCGGGTTTATCTGGAATATAAAAAACATGAAGTTGACAGTACCCAAAAAATCCTTACTGAGTTGAGCGAGAAATACGGCTTATTAAATATTTCCGTGCAGTTGAAAGAAGCCGCTAAAAACGAGTACAAATTATGGACAACCGGTGGTAAAAATGCGGAGCTTAGTAACCTGATTGAAAGCATGAATAAATATGGTGTTGAGCAGGGTAAACTGGCTGTTTATTTTGACGACCAGTTACGCGGATGGGCCTGGGCCAATAATGATTTTCAAAAAAGACTGGCTGAATACCATCATCATACAACCTTTACCTCTTTGGCTTCTAAACCAACACGCCCGGTTATGGCCGCCTGGCCCAAAAGAACACTTATTATGATAGTTAGCGGAACGGCGATGTTTATACTTTCCTGTATCTACTTTATTTTTGTGGGCAGGATTAAACTAATCTATGAACAAATTACTACAGAAAAATAAAACATTACTGTTTTTTTACCTGTCGTGCGGGCTTTATATCCTCGGATTCTGCTTTGTTTTATTTAAATATAAAAACTTTTTCGTCCCTTACAGCCTGCTTCCTGTCGCGGTAGCGTTGATTCTGGTTGCTTTCTTTTCATTTGATACGTTTGTTTTCTCCATCGTTTTCTTCACTCCTCTTGCTGTAACCCTTAAGGAACTCGGCATTAATTCGGAATTGGATTTAAGTTTACCCACCGAACCCTTTATGGCCGCGGTTTTATTACTAATTCCCGTTTATCAGCTCTACACCAAATTCATCAGCCATAAAGTACTCTCGCATCCCGTTACTAAAATTATTTTTTTGCAGTTAATCTGGATGATTGTTACCTGTATTACCAGCGAAATGCCTTTGGTTTCTGTAAAATATTTAATTGCACGTTTGTGGTTTATATGCTCTGCTTATTTTATGATGACCTACTTATTCACAAAAAAAGACAACAACGTATTTAAATACCTCTGGCTTTATATTTTACCTTTAACAGGAGTTGCTATTTATATTACCGTACAACATGCGGCTTACAATTTTGATGAACATGTTGCCGATTGGATTCCTTCACCGTTTTTTAACGACCATACAGCTTATGCGGCGGCACTTGCCATGTATATTCCACCGCTTGTAGGATTTCTTTTCTTAAAACGCTTTTCTTATTTCCAGCGACTTATAATTACATTTTGTTTAGTGGTTATCAGCACCGCTGTAGTATTAAGTTTTACGCGCGCCGCATGGGTCGGATTGGCTGCTGCCATCGGATTACTTGTTTTATTAGCTTTTAAGGTAAAATTCCGCACATTGCTTATTACTGCAGTTACGGGTATCGGGCTTTTTCTTCTTTTTCAAACACAAATTTTAATTTTCTTAAATCAAAATAATACAGCTTCCGGTAACGATGCTATGCAGAACGTGGAATCTATTTCTAATATTAAAACGGATGACAGTAACCTGGAACGACTTAACCGTTGGAGCTGCGCCATAAAAATGTGGCAGGAAAGGCCTTTGATGGGTTGGGGGCCCGGAACTTATATGTTTCAATACGCTCCTTTTCAAAAGGCAAGCGAAAAGTCTTTAATCTCTACCAATGCAGGTACTAACGGGAACGCACACAGCGAATACCTCGGGCCTTTAAGCGAACAGGGCGTTTTAGGAATGGTATTAGTTCTGGCAATGCTGGTTACCGTTTTTAATATGGGATTCCGTACGGTTTACAAAGCAAAAGACAGAGCGCAGAAAATACTTGCCATGATTATTTTATTAGGACTTACCACCTACTTTGTACACGGCTTTTTAAACAACTTTTTAGATACAGATAAATTATCTATTCCGTTTTGGGGATTTATTGCGGCGTTGGTGGTAATTGATATAAAACAGAAAGAAGAAATTACAATTTCGGATACTCAATCCTGACGTGGTACATATTCATTAACTTCCTTTTGAATATTTTTTTCAGTAAAGTTAAATCACGCAATGTTAAATCAGAATTTATAAGCTGGTTCTCATCCATTTTATATTTAAAGATGCGCTCCACCAAATCATCAATACTTAGTGCGTCGTAATTTTTAAGACTGCGCGAAGAGGCTTCTACACTATCCGCCAACATTAATACTCCTGTTTCTTTAGAAAAAGGAATCGGGCCGGGGTAACGGAATTTTTTCTCATCAGGCATTACACCATCACTTTCTTCTTTTGCCTTGTAATAAAAATAACTTGCCAACGTAGTGCCGTGATGCGTGCGGATAAAATCAATTACCTGTTCGGGTAATTTATGTTTCCGCGCCATTTCTATTCCTTTTATAACATGCCCGATAATAATATTCGCGCTTTCTTCGTATGATAATTCTTCATGCGGGTTTGTACCTGCACTTTGGTTTTCGATAAAGAAAGATGTGTTTTTTAATTTACCCACGTCATGATACATAGCTCCTGTTCTCACCAGTAAAGCGTTCCCTCCTATCAGGCTAATTGCTTCTTCGGCCATATTTGCCACCTGCAAACTGTGCTGGAATGTTCCCGGCGCATCGGTTGAAAGTTGTTTCAGTAAAGGATTATTACTTGTGTCATTTAATTCCAATAAGGTAAAGTCGGAAATAAACCCGAATGTCTTTTCAAAAATGAAAATCAAGGGGTATGCAATCAGTAAACAGGCCGAAGCAATAAAGAAAGGATTACATTCGGCAAATTTAATGTTGCCGATTTCTGTTGCGTGAAGTGACCAAAATGCCGCAAGATTAATAATTAATGTTACAACGGCCGTAATTAGTAATTGCGAACGACGTGTTAAATTAGCAATACTGAAAATAGCGCCGATACCGCTGAGTAATTCAATAAATACAAAATGAAATTTTTGTTCGGTAAAAATAGCGCAAAGTAAAATAATGTTCAAGTGGACGAACAATGCGGTGCGTGTATCAAAAAAAGCACGGATAATTACTGGCGCAATGGCAAAAGGCAAAACGTATAAACTGAATTCGGTATGTTTAACTAAAAGCGAAGCAGCAAAAACAAACAGCGTAACCAAAAGAAAAATAA
>DATMMV010000113.1:0-27514 GCA_035569635.1 Bacteroidia bacterium
AATTGATTTTTATGGCGGCGGTAATTTTTATGATTTTCAGAATTCGCTTAACCCAATTGCAAAAAGAACAAAAACGCGAGAGTCGCACACAGATAGAAATTGCCAAAAACGAATTAAAAGCCCTGCGCGCGCAAATGAACCCGCATTTTTTGTTTAACTCGCTTAACTCTATCCAGCAATTTATCATAAATAATAAAGATGAAGAAGCGGTTTTTTACCTCAACAAATTTGCGCGGTTAATGCGAATGATTTTAAACAACTCGGAAAAACAAAGCGTAACCTTAAGTGAAGAAATAAACGCTCTTAAAATTTATATTGAACTGGAAAGAATGCGCTTCAGCGGGAAATTTGACTTTGAAATAAAACTGGAAGAAAATATTGATGCCGATTATGAGCAGATTCCAACTATGTTATTGCAACCATACGTAGAAAATGCCATTTTGCACGGATTAAGACCTGCCGAAGGAAAAGGTTTGCTGAAGATTTATTTCTTTAGGAAAGACCATTTTATTCACGTGGTTATTGAAGACAGCGGTATTGGCCGTAAAAAATCAGCAGAAATGAATAGGGAATCGCGCAGAAGTCACGCTTCGATGGGAATGAAAATTACCCGCGACCGGCTTAAACTACTGGGAGATACCCAACAAACGACTTATACCTCAACCATTACCGACCTTACAGATGCGCAAGGGAATATTACCGGTACAAGAGTAGAAATTACCTGGCCCGTTTTATAAGACTATTTAAATTATTTTTGTATTTTAACCGCTGAAAACAAAACATGATTAAAGCTGTTATAGTTGAAGACGAAGCGAAGAGCAGGGAATTACTCCAGGCACTGGTAACCAAACATTGTACAGGTGTTGAAGTAATTGCCGCTGCCGGAAATGTGAAAGAGGGTGTTGAGGCGATAGGCAAGCACCATCCTGACTTAATTTTCCTCGATATAAGCATGCCCGACGGAACGGGCTTTGATTTACTCGAAAAAATTTCGCCGGTAAAATCGGATATTATTTTTACAACCGCCACCGACAAATACGCTATTAAGGCCATTAAATATTCTGCCCTTGATTATTTATTAAAACCCATTGATACCGAAGAACTGAAAAATGCGGTAAATAAATTACTTGATAAAAAATCAACAGGAAACACGGTTGAAAACCTGGCGCACCTTTTACAAAATTTAAAACAAGGCAACGATTCGTACCAAAAAATAACCTTGCCCACCACCAACGCTTACGAGATTGTGTACATAAAAGACATTATCCGTTGCGAAGCTGATGGCAGTTATACCGCTTTTCATCTTACTGAAAAAAGAAAATTATTAGCTTCGGCAAGCCTTAAACATTATGAGGATTTATTACCAACCAGCCAGTTTTTACGCATACACCATCACCACCTTATCAATATCAGTCACGTTATTCGCTACCTTAAAACTGATGGCGGCTACGCGGTTATGAGCGATGGCTCTCAGTTGGAAATATCCAGGCGTAAAAAAGACGATTTCCTGGCTATGCTCAATAAAATCTGACTTTGGCTTTGCCAGATATCGGCCAAATAACGCCAGATACCAAACCACCCTTACCACTTATTAGCTACCTCTTTTTAAAAGTTCTCTTGTAATGTAACTTTATGTCAGTTCTTTGTTGTAAACATGTTTTTGTTTGGTTGCAAACACAAAATAAAACCCCCACCATGCAGGGACGTGTGGGGGTTTTTGCATTAATCAACCAAACAGCTTTTAGTTTATGACAATTCTTTGCGTTTTCGTAAAAGACTCTGTTCCTGTTCTTAAAATATAAATTCCTTTGGCCAAACCTTCGGTAGAGAAAGACTGTATAAACATGGCAGGCACTGCTTTTTTATCGGCAAATGTTTTTACCAATTTTCCGTCTAAAGAAAACAGTTGAATATTTACATTATCTTCTTTAACCAGATGAAGCCTTACTGTAATTAAATCGCCGGCGGGATTCGGGAAAACATCCATTAAAATATTATCCGTGTTTACATTGGCAATTCCCGTGCCGTTAAATACGCTTAGTTGAAGCGTTTTTGAGTACACATTATCCATTGCATTTGCCAAACCATCACCGTTTGCAGCGTTACCCGCAGCATATAAATTAACTGTGCCGCTTGCAGGTGCCTGCCAATCAAAATTAAAAGAAGCACTATTGGCAAAAGCTCCGCCGTTTGTTTGATGGGTAACATTCCATCTTCCAAAAACAGGTTGGCCGCTTACAATGTGTGCGGGTTGGCCTTTGCGTGTATGTGTGGCATCGGTAATTGTCAGGGTGCCAACGCTGTTGTTGGTAAAAGGATCTGTATTTCCACTATTATCTAATGCTTCAAAATCAAAACCGAAAAGACTTTTACCGGCCTCGCTGACTTTTATAGTCATATGATACACCGTATTCGGCACATATTGATTACCGCCGTTAAAAGCGGGATTTGAAGTAATGATCAAACTTCCGGGACCGCCGTTATCAGGCAAACCACCCGTACTTCCCTGTCCGTTACCTGCACCGTGACAATTGGCTTGAGAACAGGTATACTCACCCGGGCTACCGGAATTAATTAATTTTCCACTCGAATCAAGAGTGCTCGATGTAAATAAAGCTATTGCAGGAATTACCACAAGGCTTGTTAATAATAGTTTTTTAGTTTTCATACGCTTGTTTTTTATAAAGACCATTTGAAAAGCCTAATGGTTGCCTGAATTCTCTTAATTTTTAAATATATTTTTATAAGGCAACCTTTTAACCGAAATTTACATCTTTAGCAAAGGTGGGAACTGAAGAGCAAATAGTAAGAGGTTGCATAGCCGGGAAAAGGGAGTTTCAGAAGAAACTGTACGATACCTATTCGGGTAAAATGCTGTTTGTATGCATGAGGTATACCAAAAACCGCGAAGAAGCCGAGGACGTGATGCAGGATGCTTTTATTAAAGTCTTTAAAAACATTCACACATTTAAATTTCTGGGTTCTTTTGAGGGCTGGGTACGACGTATTATGGTGCACACGGCTATTGAACATATTCGCCGCAAAAAACAAACTACGGTTTTTGATGATATTGAAAATATATTGCATCATCCCGAAAGCGAAACCGATGCAAGCGGTAAACTGAGCGAAAAAGAATTATTACGTATGCTTACGTTACTGCCCGACGGATACCGCACTGTATTTAATTTGTACGTGATAGAAGGATACGCGCACAAAGAAATTGCAACGATGCTGAACATTAACGAAGGCACTTCAAAAAGCCAGTTATCAAAAGCGAAAGACCTTTTAAAAACATTACTGCATAAATATTTAGACACCGACATAGAATTAAAAAACGAGTAATCATGACTGATTTAAAGTCAAATAACGAATTCGACAGCCTGGAGGCCTTCTTTCACGAGAGGCTGAAAGATGCTTCGTTTGCGCCGCCTCAGGGGCCTTGGGCACAAATTGAGGAAGAGCTGGACCTGCTTGAAAAGCAAAAACGCAAACGCCGCTTTTTGTGGTTTTTTATGAGTGGATTGGTTCTGCTTTGCGGACTGGCTTCGCTTTGGTTTTTTGTGCTCAGCGATAAATTTACACCCGGCTCCCTCGCGGAAAAAAATAAACAAGCTTTACCTGTTGAGGAGAAAAAATTAAATGAAGAAAAAAATACCACTAACACATCAAATAAAAATACAACAACCGAAACACCGGGTACGATAAAAGAAGAAAAAACAGAAACGCCAAATGCTTTGGCAGAAAGTAAAGCAACCGAAAAAACTGTTTTATCGGAAAATACCCCTGCAACTGTAATTTCTCAAAGCAATAAAATACAATTGGCGGCCTGCACTAAAAAAGCGAACCCGGCTATATTTAATAAAATACCCTATAAAGTAATTGAAGTACAGGGTAACGACGGTTACATACGTTATTTCGCAGAAACCTCAGGCAATAAAGAGGTGGCTTTAAACATAATTCATAATTCAGGCTTTGTAAAGGCATTTGTGAAAAAGAATTTCAATTCAAATGATGAAAGCTCGGTTGTAAAAAATGAAGGGGTAATTGAAAAAGAGTCCGGCATTTATACTGCAACAACCGCTTCTTTACCAAAGATAAAACCGGTTTCGGCTCCTGAGCAAAACAGTACAAATGTTGCCTCTGTAAAGAATATTGCAGAAACAAAAACAACAAATGCCAAGACCGAAAAAAATACTACAAAAACTACTCAACCCGCAAACGAGGCAGTTGTTACAAATTCTGCACCCGTAAAAACAGAAAATAACAACTCTACCCCACCTGTAAATTTAAATAACGGAAGTAATAACAATAGCGCAAATAACAATGCTCTGAGTGCACCTTCCCAAAATCAAAATACTAACAACACTACTCCGCCGGTAGCGAAAACAGAAGAAGTAAAAACAGTTCCCTCAGAAAATACCACAAAAACAGATTCTGTTCCAACGCAAGTAGTTGCTAATGAAACTAAAGCCGACAGCACTCCTGTAAAAACAAATCCGGTTGACTCCGTAGCAAAACCTGCAAGTAATTATCAAACGCCGGATGCCTTTACACCTGAGTGGGCCATTTTACTTTTAGCGGGGCCAAATATTTTTGCGCAGAATTCGCAGAGCAATTTGTTTGTTGCTACTAACGAACAGCAAACCCCATCTGTAAACGCTGAAGCAAAAATTCAGTTTAAACCTTTTAAAAAATTCTCTTTTTCGGCAGGAGTAAATTATAACCAGCTTATTGCAAACCAGGGCAACCCGGTTCATTTTGTTTTTAATAAAAATCAAAAGGACGATTATATTTTTTATTCGTCGCATGGCCCTATCGCTGCGCCTATGAGCGTGCTGCTGGAGGGTTATAATATGGGCGTACCCTTCGATACTTTTTTTGCCAAATACACTTACACCTCAAAACTTAATGTGATAAGCATTCCGCTTGAGGCTAATTTTCATTTTTTAAATAAATCCAAATTCAGTTTGTTTGCAGGAGTGGGTGTCAATACCTCATTTGTTTTATCGCAGCGAACAAAACTTACCATTGTAAAAGAGAATTTCAACAATGATATAAGCTACAACAACATTACCGTAAACAAATTTAATATAAGCATGTTGTTCAGTCTGGGTTGCGATATCCGCCTTGGAAAACGCCTGTACTTAACACTTGTGCCTTCGTATCGTTACGGGATAACAAATATGTCGGCAACAAGCGGAACAACTTTCAGTCCCGCTTATTTTTCGGGTAATGCAGGTCTGAAATTTAAGTTCTGAAAATTTATTGCGGCTTTAAAAATTGCGCGGTCTTTTCGTTGAGCCAACTGATTGCTTTTTCTTTCGTTTCGAACATATTTGTTTCGGCGGCAATATTGCTGTTTTTTATATAGTGCGACGTTTCGAGTGATGAACTCAGGCTTTGCGTAACAATTGCACGGGCAATGATGTTTGAATTGTTATAATTTCTTACACTTGAAAATTTTCTGGCAATTTCAGAAATAAGAATATTGCACTTATTAAAATCGTACAAAAGCGCATACGGTTTTTCTTCGGATAAAACATGAATGGCATTCAGAATTTCTATACTTATCTTTTCACTGATCTCTACATCTGTATTAAAACAAAATTCAATGATATGTTCATTAATCTTATTTACGGTACCCGCTGAGAAGTTCATGTATTTTTAGATTGCTGAAGGTAAATTTATACAGAATTTTACGAATAAAGAAAACAAAACCCCGTTAAACCAACACCCCTGAAACCTAAAGCGTTTTAAACCCTGAAATTATTTTATCGATAACACCTTTGTACTGACTAAGCATAGCGGGTTTGGCCCAAAAATATACCGTGTAATAGGTTTTATCCTTGTGCGTTTGATATATCCATGCTATGTTGTCCTTAAAACGATGCTCGCCCGTGTAAACAAGTTTACCTGTATAATGTATCCATTTTAAATTTGCGGTTTTTACCGAATCACCCTGCTCGCCGTGCGTAATTTTATATTGCCAAACACTTTCACGCTGCGGGTCTGCGGCTCCTTTTTTATCACTGGGATAAACCACCATGTGCAAATAATCAAAATCGCCGGCATTATTCGGTACTTTTAAAATATTTATGGATAAAGCGCAATGACAAATACTGCTTCCGGCAGATTTATCCCAATTGTCTTTAAAATATTTCTCTACTTTCCAATCAGCCGGGACCTCGTATTCCGCTTTTAATTCGGGCTGTGATACCTTTTGCTGGGCATTACCTTTAAGGCAGAGAATTATTGAAAAAGCCAAAAGTAAGGGTTTAATCATAGGGTAAAAGTATTAAAAATTTTACTTGCAAATAATATGCCCTAAAAAACTATATTTGAGCCTGAAATCAAATGGATAATCTTAAAATTACTATAGTACAGAGTCCTTTGGCCTGGGAAAACCCCGATGCCAACCTTAAAAACTTTGATTCTTTACTCACGAAAAAAAATACAGGAGATACAGATCTTATTGTGCTTCCCGAAATGTTTACAACAGGCTTTACGATGAAACCCGAAAAAAACGCAGAGAAGCATGAAGGAAAGGGTTTGCAGTGGATGAAACAAAAAGCCGAAGAATTAAATACACGTATTACCGGAAGCATTTGTGTGGAAGAAAATAACAAACATTATAACCGTTTATATTTTGTTGAGGGTGACGGAAAATATCAAAGCTATAACAAGCGCCATCTTTTCAGAATGGGAAATGAGCAAAATCATTACGAGTACGGCAAAGAAAAATTTGTTGCAAATATAAAGGGTTGGAAAATTTTGCCGCTGGTTTGTTACGATTTACGTTTCCCGGTTTGGAGCAGAAACAGTTGGCAGAAAGCAGTGGGCAGTGAACAGCTGATTGCAGAGTATGATGTTTTAATTTACGTTGCCAATTGGCCCGAAGCGAGAAATCATGCATGGAAAAGTTTATTAATTGCTCGCGCTATAGAAAATCAGTGCTACGTTATCGGCGTTAACCGCATTGGTGCAGACGGGAGCATTGCCATGCATTCGGGCGACAGCGTAGTAATAAATCCGTTAGGAGAAATCATCAGCAAAACAAAAGCGCACCAGGAAAATGTGGAAACGATAAATTTGGATTATGAATTTTTACAAGGCTTGAGAAAAAAATTTCCGGTGGGATTAGATACTGACAGTTTTCAGTTAGAGAGTTAGTGAATTATTGATTAGAATAAAGATAAAATCAATAACCATATAACTGCGCAATTCTATAATTAATAATATTAAAATCAAAAATTCTATAACTATATAATTCAACAAATGACTTTACACATAGGTTGCGATCACGCAGGATTTGAATTAAAAGAACAACTGAAAAAATATCTTTCGGAAAAAGGCCACAAAATTACTGATCACGGTTGTTACAGTTCAGAGCGTGCCGATTATCCCGACCACGCGCATAAAGTTGCAAATGCAGTTTCAGCCGATGAAAAATCGTTGGGAATTTTAATATGCGGCAGCGGAAACGGAATTAACATAACAGCCAATAAACATAAAGGAATTCGCTCTGCCCTTTGCTGGATGCCCGAAATCGCCTCTCTGGCAAGGCAACATAATAATGCCAATATCATTGCGCTGCCGGCGCGTTTTATCGACTTAAAAACCGCTTCAGCTTGTGTGGATGCGTTTTTATCGGCAGTTTTTGAGGGGGGAAGACACGCCTACAGAGTAAACAAGATAGAAGCATGTTAAAAACCTTTCAATAACTTCGCACTAAAAGGGTTTTAATACCGTTATATTCGCTGCATCAAAATTATACACAAATGCTTACTATGACACTGCAAAACATATTGACCGAAGTAGAAGACAAGGTTTTAATTATTACCATTAACCGCCCCGAAAAATTAAACGCGCTTAATGCCAAAACCATCGAAGAACTGCATGAAACTTTGATGGAAGTAGAAAATCATCCCGAAATACGCAGCGTAATTATTACCGGTTCGGGTAATAAATCGTTTGTGGCGGGTGCTGATATTGCTGAATTTGCAAACTTCAGTGTTGCGCAAGGAAAACAATTGGCTGCTACCGGCCATTTTAAAATATTTAATTTCATTGAAAATTATTCTAAACCCGTAATTGCAGCTATCAACGGTTTTGCTTTAGGCGGAGGATTGGAATTAGCCATGTGTTGCCATATACGTGTTGCGAGCGATAACGCCAAAATGGGTTTACCCGAAACTTCTTTGGGAGTTATTCCCGGTTACGGTGGAACACAACGTTTGGCACAATTAGTTGGAAAAGGGAAAGCGTTTGAAATGATTGTTACAGCGGATATGCTAAACGCGCAAGACGCTTACAAATGGGGACTGGTAAATTACGTGGTAACACAGGAAGAACTTTTAGCCAAGTGTAAAGAAATTTCAGGCAAGGTTGCATTGCGTTCGCCTGTTGCTGTTAAAACCGCCATTAAAGTAATTAACGCGGGTTATAACGCGCACGTAAACGGCTTTGATGTGGAGATTGAAGAATTCGGAAAAATGTTCGGCACTAAAGATTTTAAAGAAGGCGTCAAAGCATTTTTAGAAAAACGTAAACCACTATTCAATGGGAATTAAAAATTCGGAATTCAGAATTCAGAATTGGAAATTGATTCTGCTATTTCTGATTCTGAATTCTTCATTCTTCATTTTTCAATCCTGCGCTCCCAAAAACGAAAACCCACCACCACCTGATTTAATTGACGAAAAAGAAATGGCTTCGGTTATTAGTGACCTTACTCTTTCTGAAGTTGTACTTAGTGGCCAACCTCTTGCCGAGTTTAACGATACTTTGCGAAAAATAAATGTACTTAAAGAGCATCATCTTAACAACGAGCGTTTTTTAAGTAGTTTTAAATATTATACAGAAAATCCTAAGAAACTGAAAGCTATTTATATCGAGGTGGATACTCTGATTAAGCAAAAAAAGCTCCGCTAAAACATTCGCTTTATTTTAATTTTTATTTCACAAAAGACTTATTGCTGTTTAAGTTTCTTTCTTGTTATACATTAATGGAAAAGTGACGCTCTGTGTTGTACTTTTGAGTAACAATTTCACTCAAAATACAAGTCAGACTGAGCTTGTCGATTCCGTGAAATGGTATAAGGACTTCGATAAAGTTCAGTATGACAACATCAAGTAAAACAAAAGTATGAAAACAAAAAACATAGAAAAAGTAATACCGCCCCCGCCCCATCACTTTGTGGGTGATGGTTTCAGAGTACATAATTTTATTCCCGGCGCTTACGGGCTGAGCATGCCGCGAATGAGCCCCTTTATCATGATGGATTACGGCGCCAAATTTTATTTTCCGCCAACTGATAAACCACGCGGCGTGGGCGTGCACCCGCACAGAGGTTTTGAAACGGTTACGATTTCTTACAAAGGAAAAGTAGCGCACCATGACAGCGCCGGCAACAGCGGTGTTATCAGCGAAGGAGATGTGCAATGGATGACTGCCGCCAGTGGTATTTTACATAAAGAATATCACGAAGAAGAATTCAGTAAAAAAGGCGGAGATTTTCAGATGGTGCAGTTGTGGGTGAATTTGCCTGCTAAATTTAAAATGAGCAAGCCCAAGTACCAGGAAATTCCCAATGAAAAAATTACTAAATATGCTTTGCCTGGTAACGGCGGGGTTATTGAAGTCATTTCCGGGCAATACAAAGATGTAAAAGGTGCGGCTACAACTTTTACTCCGGTAAATTTGTTGAACGCGAAATTACATAAAGGAGCAAAAGTGGATTTTAATTTTCCGGCAAACTACAATACAGCCTTAGTAATTATTGAAGGAAGTGTAAAAGTGAACGGAACCGAAAATGTTGCCTACAACAATTTTGTTTTGTTTAAAAACGACGGAGAAGATTTTACAATTGAGGCAAATGAAGACGCCATAATTTTAGTTTTAAGCGGCGAGCCTATTAACGAACCCATTGCCTCGCACGGCCCTTTTGTAATGAACACCCGCGAGGAAATTATACAAGCCTTTAATGATTACGAAGCAGGAAAGTTTGGTGTATTAAATGACTAAACACAATTCCCGTCAGACTGAACTCGTCGAAGTCCTTGTAATACTTCACGCATCTCGACTCTGCTCGATTTGACAGCAATTTATAAAATGTGGGCAATTACAAAAATTGTAAATTTGGTAGCGATAAAATTAACATAGAATTACTCAAAATTCAAAACAATATTGTCAAACCGAGCGGAGTCGAAGTCTTTGAAAAAACATTATAGCTACTGATACTTCTCAAACAAAAAAAATAATTAAAATAAAAATGACTACAGAATATTTTGACGACGGCAAAAAAGGTTACTACCGGGCAATGGAAAACGAAAACGAAGCCGGCCGCATGACCTACACCCGGGCAGGAGAAACCAAATTAATAATTGACCACACCGAAGTAAACCCCGCCTTTAAAGGAAAAAACATTGGCAAACAATTATTAATGGAGGTTGTAAATCTCGCTCGCACCAAAAACCTAAAAATTCTCCCTCTCTGCCCTTTTGCAAAAGCCATGTTTGATAAAATGGAGGAGATCAGGGATGTGTTGTTTTAAGGGAAGTCATGTTTTGACTAATAAAAATTACGGTTTTATATTTTGGTAAAATAATATCGGGCTTACCAGGTAATTTTGCATCATGCAATCAAAAACGAAATCCTTCAGAGAAAAGAAATTTCCTAACTAGTATTTCAGACTTTATGTTCTTGCCCTTAATACGGCTCATGTTATAGCTTCGCGTTTTCTTATTGTGTACATCTGCCATCACACAAATGTAAAATAAAAAAAGCTTCCCCTTTTCAGGAGAAGCCTTTTAACTCATTACAAAAAACACTTTCTAAAAAAGATAAGCGTACAAGGGCTTCGACAAGCTCAGCCTGACCGAAATTATTCTTATTCCGCCACAGAAACTGCCACAGGGCCGGCACCGGCTAAATTTTCTTTTATGCGGTATTCTATTTCTCCGGCTAACTCGGGGTTATCGGCAAATAATTGTTTCACACTATCACGGCCTTGTCCCAATTTGGTGTCTTCATAACTAAACCACGAACCGCTTTTCTTAATTACATTCAACTCCACGCCCAAATCAACCATCTCTCCGTTCTTGCTGATGCCTTCTCCGAAAATAATATCAAACTCCGCCATACGGAAAGGAGGCGCCACTTTATTTTTAATAACCTTAACGCGCGCGCGGTTACCCACTACGTTGTCTCCGTCTTTAATTTGGCCAATACGGCGTATATCCAAACGCACCGAAGCATAAAACTTCAAAGCGTTACCACCTGTTGTCGTTTCGGGGTTACCAAACATAACGCCAATTTTTTCGCGCAACTGGTTTATAAATACACAGCAGCATCCTGTGCGGTTAATCGTGCCCGTAAGTTTACGCAATGCCTGGCTCATTAAACGCGCCTGTAATCCCATTTTGCTGTCGCCCATCTCTCCTTCAATCTCCGCCTTAGGCGTAAGTGCAGCAACCGAGTCAATTACTATTAAATCAATAGCGCCCGAGCTGATCAGGTTATCGGCAATTTCTAAAGCCTGCTCACCATTATCCGGCTGAGATATTAAAAGACTCTGTGTATCCACACCCAACTTTTCAGCATAGAAACGATCAAAGGCGTGCTCCGCGTCAATAAAGGCGGCAATTCCGCCGGTTTTTTGCACGTTGGCAATACAATGTATAGCAAGCGTTGTTTTACCCGATGACTCCGGTCCGTAAATTTCTACCACGCGCCCTTTAGGTAATCCGCCCACACCAAGTGCAATGTCTAATCCTATAGAACCGGTGCTTATCACTTCAATGGGTTCAATTACGCTGTCGCCTAATTTCATTACGGTACCTTTTCCGTAGGTTTTTTCTAACTTATCTAAAGTAAGTTGTAACGCTTTTAATTTTTCGTTGCTGACTTTATTTTCGGCAGCTTCTGTGTTTTTCTTTGCCATGATTATATATTTTAATTTTTATTATTTACTAAAACAAAGTTACGGCAAACATAAGTCTTTTTTACCAAGCGATAAAAAACTTATCAACATATTTTTTATTTTGCTAAATATATTAGCAAATATAGTTTGTCAAATATACATTTAAAATATTGGTTATTAAACAATTAATGTGGTTTTAAGAGCTTATTTCAAAATAGCGGGCTCACCCTCTTATCCCTCTCTACCGGTAGAGAGGGACGATTAATTTTTACAAAACGATGTATTTATAACGATGTATTTATTCTGTTTATTTTTTTCCACGCTTTGCTGTTCCCCTCTATGTTTTTCCCCCTCTCTACTGGTAGAGAGGGGGTGGATTCTCCGAAGGAGAAGACGGGGGTGAGTCCTTTTGTATTATTAGAGTAACCCTTATGTATTTCCGAAAAATATTATTTTTGTCACCCTATGTTCGATAAATCTATAAAAACTCTTTGTCGCGATTTGCGCAAAAACCAAACCGAGGAAGAAGATATTCTCTGGCAAAATATCAGGAACAGAAAATTAAACGGCTTAAAATTTTTACGGCAACATCCGATTGTTTACGATCGTTTTAAAAAAAACACAAAATTCTTTATCGCCGACTTTTATTGCGCCGAAAAAAATCTAATTGTGGAGCTCGACGGAAAAATTCACAACTTCCAAAAAGAATACGATGAGAACAGGGATTTAATTATTCAATCAAAAGGAATAAAAGTTCTTCGTTTTAAAAACGAAGAAGTAAAGGATATTGTTCTCTTGCTGAATAAAATCCGGAAAGAAATTCTTTAGCTGAGTCATCTTCGCTCCAAAAGCTGACTCACCCCTGTTCCCGGTATCGCATGGAACGGTCCCCTCTCTACCGTTAGAGAGGAGAAAACAGCCGTAACTAAAATTATTTTTCACACGCTTTAATCACACTCTTACTTTTACCCCCTCTCTGCTGGCAGAGAGGGGGTGTCACGCTACAGCGTGACGGGGGTGAGTCCCCAAAAAAGCCCCTCCTCTTTAAAGGAAGGGCTTCAATTTATTTTAAAAAAATTTACTTAACCAACGTTAAACTTCCCTGCGAATTATGGGGCTTGCCATCGTAACTGCTTGCAACTACTACATAGAAATAAGTTCCCTCTGTAGCTGCATGACCGTTATCTAATTTACCATCCCATTTATCAGTAGGACTGCTGAGTGTTTTAATTTTTTGCCCCCAGCGGTTATAGATATCGCAGTTTAAAGAATTAATACCGGATGTAATAAAACTAAACTCATCATTTATATTATCACCGTTTGGCGAGAAGACATTTGGTATTATAATACTTATTGACTGCTCAACATGTATAGTAAGGGTATCTGTGCCATGACACGTTCCGTTGCTTGCTGTAAGTATCACTGTGTAATTACCACCGTTCTGATATATCGTGTTCGGATTTTGCACTGTTGGATTTGAACCGTTACCCAAATTCCAATTGTAAGTAGTGGCACCAACCGAGTTATTGGTAAATGTCACGTTTAACGGCGCAGTGCCACTTGTCGGATTCGCAGTAAACGAAGCAATAACAGCAGGAGTACCACCAATTGCATAAGGCCCGGCAGTAGCTGTACACATATTAGCATCGGTTACAACTAAACTGTAAGTACCAACCGGCATATTATTTAAGTTCAGCGTTGTGCCCGCCGAACCCGGTACGATAACACTTCCTGTATACCATTGGTAAGTATAATTTGGCGTACCACCTGAAACAGTCAGGTTTTTAATATCGCCGCTTGGAATACCGCAACGCGCACTGTCAATTAACGGCGGGCCTGTAACAACCGGTTTCGGATTAATTACAATAGTAAATGTTTGCGAAGCACCTACACAACCCGTTAAAGGATCGGCAGGTGTTGCAGTAATAACACCAACTTGCTGCGTAGCAACAACCGGTGCAAGGTAACCCGCAATGTTTGTAGTTCCGCTGGCAGCAACACCAATGTTTGTATTGGTATTTGTCCAACCTACTGCCGCACCTCCGGCATTAAAGTTTATTGAACTTACATTACTTCCGCTGCAAACAGTTTGGCTTGTTACAGCTGCTAAAGTCGGAATCGGATTTACGGTTACAGTAACCGATTTTACGGTTGTACAACCTGAATTATCTCCAGTAACATTATACACCGTTGTAATTGCCGGAGTAACCGCTACAGTTGGCGTCGATGCACCACCTGCATTTGCACTCCATGTATAAGTTGTTGCTCCGGATACAGTAAGTGTAGAGCTTTGTCCCGCACAAAGTGCCGAAGGATTTGCGTTTACAGTTATAGTAGGCGTCGGGGTAATCGCCACACTTACGGTTGCTGTACCCGTACATGTTCCGTTAGCTCCGGTTACAGTATATGTTGTATTGGCAATCGGAGATACTGTTGCTGTAGTACCCGAGCCTCCGCCTGCGTTTGCGCTCCAAGTATATGTTGTTGCTCCACCCGCGGTAAGAATAGAGTTTTGTCCTGTACAGATTGTTGTCGGAGAAGAAACCGCAGTTACTGTTGGCGTTGGTGTTACAGTAACCGTTACTGTTTGCGTAGAACTACATCCCAGACTCGCACCAGTCACAGTATATGTAGTTGTGTTGTTCGGCGAAACTGTTGTTGTAGCTGCAACAGCACCACCCGCATTCGCACTCCAGGTATAAGTTGTTGCACCACTTACTGTAAGCGTTGAGGTTTGTCCCGAACAAATCGTTGTCGGACTTGCAACCCCAGTTACTGTTGGTGTTGGATTAACATTTAAAGTAATGGTTGTTGTAGCAGAGCATCCTCCGTTATCACCGATTAACGTATAAGTTGTTGTTGTATTTGGAGAAACAGTAATCGGGTTTGTTGTTCCACCAGGGCTCCAGGTATAGTTTGTTGCACCGCTTGCTGTGAGCGTCGCACTTTGCGAAGAGCAAATTGTGGTGGCAGAAGAAACTGCTGAAACAGTTGGTTGAGTGCCTACATTAACTGTGATCACTGTTGAATTAGAGCATCCGCTTTGGGTACCGGATAAAGTATAAGAAGTTGTAGAGCCCGGAGAAACAGAAATCGGGTTTGCATTTCCTCCGCCTGAATTCGCACTCCATGTATACGTTGTTGCACCGCTCGCAGTTAATGTGGTTGTACCCCCTGCGCAAATACTTGCCGGCGTTGCATTAACGGTTAAAGTTGGTAAAGGTATAACCGTAACAACTACAGAGCCTGTTGAAATACACCCTGAAGTATTTCCGGTAACATTATACGTTGTTGTAATTGCAGGAGTAACGTTTACAGAAGGGTTTGTTGAACTTCCCGCATTCGCACTCCAGGTATACGTTGTAGCACCACTGACAGAAACAGTTGCTGTTTGGCCCGCGCAAATACTTGGAGGGGTTGAAGTAACAGTAAGTGTCGGGGGAGTTGTCACGGCAACAGCAACAGTTTGTGTTGAAGTACATCCTGAAGAACTTCCGGTAACTGTATAAGTAGTATTTGATACAGGCGCAACCGTTTCAGTGCTTGCCGTCACTCCCGAGTTCCATGTATACGATGTTGCTCCGCTCGCTGTAAGTGTGGCGGTTTGTCCGGCACAAATACTTGTGGGTGATGCAGTAGTTGTTATTACAGGTGTTGGATTTACTGTTACAGAAACAGTTCCCGAATTCGAACAACCCGAAGATGTACCCGTTACCGTATAAACTGTAGTTCCTACTGGAGGAGTTACATTAGCTGTAGTTCCTGTACCACCACCCGCGTTTGCACTCCATGTATAGGTAGTGGCGCCGCTTGCAGTAAGTACTGTACTTTGTCCCTGGCAAAGCGGATTCGTCGCGGGTGTAGCCGTAACAGTTGGTATCGGATTAACAGTGATTACCTGATTGGATGAAGTAGTCTGTCCGCATGCATCTGTAACAATGCAGTATAACGTGTAAGTTCCCGCCGAAGGAAAATTAATAACAGCGCTGTTACCGCTTCCCACCGAAGGAACTCCGCTTGAATTAAAACTCCAGTTTACGTTACGCACAGGAACTCCGTATTGTGTTGTAGTTGTCGCAGTAACTGTTTGTCCGAAACAAATAGTATTTGTCGTAACAGAAAAAGGCGAACCTAAATTCGAAAATTCAACTGTATGTCCTTCAACAGTCATTACCCAGTTTGCGGCAGCACCGATAAAAGTATTAGAACAGGCGGCACCAAACGCGTCGTAAAAACGCATGGTAAAGTTCATATTATAAGAGGCGCATTGAGGAGCAGGAATACAAGAAACATAATCCGAATAAATAGAAACATTTGTGCCTATACAATTTCCCGGAAGTCCGTCCTGGCAAGTCCAATATAATGTAGCGTTACCCGGGCTTCGGCAAGCGCCATAAAGAATATCAATAGCACCGTCATTTTTTATAGCCCCGTTTTGTGCAACGTAAGTAAAACTCCATTTAACATCGGTAATCGTTGCGTTGGCAGGCGATGCGACAACAAGTGTATACGGGCACGCATTGGCAGCCGACCATGTTCCGCTACCGTTACCACCCGAACCTGTAATCGAACCTTGCAAATAAGTATTTGAGCTGCTTACAAGAGGGTCAATCGTTAATGGGAAAATCAATCCTTGTGTGGTAAACCAGTTTGCAGGAACCACAATCGAAAGATTGTTTCCGTTTAATTGATAGGAGAATTTCTTTGCGGGGTTTTTGCGGTGATTTGATTGATCATAACCTACTACTTCTCCGATTTCATAAAGTGATGCGTCAGAACCTGTATTGTTTACGGTAATCATTCCTTCATAACCCAAATCGCTTTTTGTTGCGCGGCGTGTAGAGAAAGAAGTTCCCGCCGGAAGTTTCATTTCATCTTCAATTAATAAATTACCTGCTGTATAAGCAGGCTTGACCGTCATAATATAATTTGTTTTTAAAGCGCCGTTGATTGCGTACACTTCCAGATCAATACCCGGGAAAATATTTTTTACGTATGCGCCATCTGTACCTACAGTTGTATTACTCCAATTGGCAGAAGCGATAAGTTTCTTTCCTTCGTCTGATTGGTAATATAATTTTAAATTGCGATTAAACGATAATTCATATCCGCCGTTAAATACAGAAACTTCTTTTTTATTTAAATCAATTTTTGTAGGCGACGGTTGGTTTGCTGCTACAAATATATTCGAAGTATTTTCTAAAGGAAATATACGCGGGTCTATAGCGCGCCAGTTACCTGCAGCATCTTTGTAATTTATTTCGTTAAAACCGGATTGGTTATAAAACACGCTTCCGTTTGTTCCGTTTTTAAGATAACGGCGTGTAGTGGCGGTTCGGTCTTCCAAAACCTCATAACAATCTTCGCATTGCACATTGTACGGAAGAATTCCGTACTCGGGATGGTTCTTTAAATTTCCGGGAGTTTTCTTTGCAAGTTCCTCACTTACTTCTTTTTTTGCCGGCGCTGCAAATGAAGTATAATTATGTTCTTTGCTCACCATTTGTGATGACCCCGGGCTCAAATTTTTTTTCGCCCCTGTTTCATTTTGCCCGAAAGCAACAAAACTTAAAACTCCGACAAAAAACGATAATACTGATTTATTCATTTTTTTTTATTTTTTAACAAATTAGCAAGATTTGAATCCGTAACAATTTTTTATTACTAAAAATTCAATTTAGTAACAGACTAAGTTACAAAATTTTTATTTGCCGATAAAATTTTTTTATTGCCGCCTGTAAACAAAAAGCCCCGTTATTTTATAAAATAACAGGGCTTTCATATTTCTAAAAGGTTTACTTAACCAGGGTAACGCTTCCTTGCTGAGAATAAGTTTTACCGTCAACTCCCACCGCGGACATAATGTAATAGTAAGTTCCGTCTGAAGCTCTTTCTCCGTTAGGTGTTTTGCCATCCCACACCTGCTGCGGCGCATTTATGGTAAACATCCTCTGGCCCCAACGATTAAATATATCGCAGGTTAAAGTACTTAAGCCGGTATTTATAATAAAGAAGTCATCATTAATTCCGTCACCATTAGGTGAGAATACGTTTGGTATTACAATGGTGGTAGGCTGATCTATAATTACAATAGCTGAAGCAGTATCCTTGCATCCGCCGTTGCTTGCAATCATTGTTACAGTATAAGTGCCAGCCGCGGAATAAGTTACCGCCGGAGGGGCTTGCACAGTAGAAGAATTACCGTTACCAAAATTCCATCCGTAAGTAGTCGCTCCGGTTGTAGTGTTACCGAAAGTTACGTTAAGCGGGGCTTGTCCTTGTGATAAAACCGGAGTAATAATGGCCTCCACCGCCGCTGAACCCGGAACTGTAAATACGGGAGAAGCTCCGTTAGCTACACAACCATTGGCATCTGTAATTAATACACTATAGGTTCCGGCGGCAACATTAGTTAATGTAGACGTTGTAGCACCGGATATCGGAGTTGAACCGTTATACCATTGATAAGTATACGCAGGAGTACCACCTGTAACAGTAACACCCGTTACTCCACCCGTTGGCATGCCGCATTTCGCGCTGTCAAGAGTTGAATTGTTCGCTAAAGCAGGGGTTGGATGTACAACTATAGCAACTGTTTGCGACGCGGTACATCCGCCATTTGCTCCTGTTACTGTATAAGTTGTATTTACAACAGGGCTTACACTTGTATTCGCAGTTGTTGCCCCACCCGGCATCCATGTGTAATTAGTTGCGCCGGAGCCGTTAAGCGTGGTGCTTTGTCCGACACATATAGTTCCCGAAGTTGCACTGATTGCAAGAGTTGGTGTGGGATTAACCGTTACAGAAACCTGCGCGGAATTAGCACAACCGTTTGTGGTACCGGTTACAGTATAAGTTGTAGTTGTATTTGGTGTTACAGAAGCCGTACTTGTATTTACACTTCCCGCATTGGCACTCCATGTATAAGTTGTCGCACCGCTTCCTGTCAATACGGCACTTGATCCCGAACAAATTACTCCACCCGAAGAAGCGGTAGCATTCACGTTTGGTAATGCGGTTACACCTACACTCACTGTTTGCGTAGATACACATGCTCCATTAGCACCCGTTAAAGTATAAGTTGTATTTGCTCCCGGACTAACACTGGTACTTGCTGTATTTGCTCCGCCCGGCATCCACGTATAAGTAGTTGCACCTCCACCATTCAATGTTACGTTTTGCCCCGCACACACTGTAGCAGTAGAAGCACTTGCAGTAACTGTAGGTGTTGCCGTTACGTTAATTGTAACTACGGCGTTATTTGTATTTGTACATCCTCCCGATTGACCGATTAAAGTATATGTTGTGGATGTACCCGGAGTAACAGAAAGTGTTGTGGTATTTGCACCCCCGGGCATCCATGTATAACTTGTTGCACCGGATGCAGTAAGTACTGTACTTTGTCCTGAACAAATAGAAGGGGCCGAGGCGGTAGGTGTTACAGTAGGCGTTGCTGTTACACCAACTGAAATTGTTTGTGTTCCCATACAACCTCCGCTATTACCTGTTAAAGTATATACTGTTGATGTATTTGGTGTAACTGTAATAGTGCCTGTGTTTTGTCCGCCGGGTGTCCAGGTATAATTTGTCGCACCACTACCATTAAGTGTAATGCTTTGGCCTGAACAAACTGTATTTGACGTAGCGGTGATACCAATTGTTGCGCCTGCACCCACGTTTACCGTAACTGTATTTGAATTTATACAACCATTATTATCTGTACCGGTAACTGTATAAGTGGCCGTTGAGCCCGGAGTAACTGAAACTGTTGTTGTATTAACTCCGCCGGCATTAGCACTCCATGTATAAGTATTTGCACCGCTCGCAGTAATAGTCGTAGTTTGACCTGTGCACAATGAAGGAGGCGCCGCATTTATTCCGATTGTTGGCAAAGGGTTTACATTAACCGAAACCGTTTTCGTAGCTGTACAACCTCCATTATTTCCGGTAACAGTATAAATCGTAGTACTTCCTGGGGTAACTGATAATGGATTTGTAGTAGAGCCACCCGGCATCCAGGTATAGCTTGGGGCACCGCCCGCAGTAATTGTTGTACTTTGTCCGGCACATAAAGTTGGTGAGTTTGCAATTGCCGTAACCGTTGGTGTAGGTGTTACGTTAACTGTAATAACCTGTGTTGAGGTACAACCCGATGATTCGCCTGTTACGGTATAGGTAGTATTTGAAGAAGGAGATACCGTTGCAGTAGTTGAATTACCACCTCCGGCATTAGGACTCCAGGTATAATTGGTAGCACCGCTTGCTGTTAATGTTGTAGTTTGTCCGGAGCAAATAGTTGCACCGGCCGAAGAAGCAATGGCCACTGTTGGGCTTGGTGTTACGTTTACCAAAGCTGTGGCAGTTGCAGTACAAGTTCCGTTTGCACCTGTCAGAGTATAAGTTGTGCTTCCCGCAGGTGTAACCGTAGCTGTGCTTGCATTACCGCCACTCGGACTCCAGGTATAACCTGAAGCTGTTCCCCCTGTTAAAACAATACTTCCTCCTGCACAAACAGGGGCTGCACCGCTGATACTCATAGTTGGAGTTGCGGTTACGTTAACCGTTGCCATAGTCGTTCCCGTACAGGCTCCGTTAGCACCTGTCAAAGTATAAGTTGTATTGCTACCCGGACTCACTGTTGCTGAAGATGCACTTCCGCCACTCGGGCTCCAGGTATAGCTGCCCGCTACACTTCCGGTATTGGTCAATACAATATTCTGGCCGGAACAAATGTTCCCGCCTGCAACAGCTAAAGTCGGCGTTGCGGTTACGTTTACAGCAGCTGTAGTATTTGCAGAGCAGACACCGTTCGCACCAGTTAACGTGTAAGTTGTATTTGTTGTTGGGCTCACTGTTGCAGAGCTTGCACTTCCGCCACTCGGACTCCAGGTATAACTTCCGGCCGCTGACCCGGTATTGGTTAATACGATACTTTGGCCGGAGCAAATATTACCTCCGGTAACTGCAAGTGTTGGTGTTGCGGTAACAGCAATATTATTTATTTGAGAAGCACTGCATGTTGCTGAAATACCTACCGAATAAGTTACAGGCCATGATCCTGCCCCCGAAGTGGAAGGGCAAAAAGTTGTTCCCGCCACACCTGTACCACTCCATGTTCCACCTGCAGTACCGCTTACTTGCGGTGGTAAATTTACACAAGCCCCGTTAGAACATAAATTGGCCGGTGCACTCCACGTGGCAGTATAAGGATTAGTAATGGTAAAGACAAACTGGCTTGTAGTACCGCCACAAGTAGAACTTGAAAAATAATACGTCATAGTATAAGTACCTGCAGGTAAAAGTCTTGGCCTTACATAAACATAACCCATACTCAAATCAGTTATAGCACCTGCAACAGCGGGGGTTAATGAATAACTACAGGTACCGAGATTGGTATTGGCCGGTATGGTACAGGTAAATGAAGTTGTAGCATTATTCCAAACAGTTGGCGTAGCAATTACAGAGGGCAATGTGGCACTATTCCAGCAATCTTCTAAAGTAATTGTGGGGGGGCCACTCCATCCACCGGCTGCTTTGCTAAAAACCACAGCATGGTTTTGATTTGGATTCATATAACTCCAATAAAGATCCCAAACGGCTAAACCTGAAAGAGGTGGAACACCGCCACCAACAGGGAACGAACATCCGACACCCGGACCTATGCAACCAAGATAGGTGCCTCCTTCGTAAGTAGCCTCTGTTGCCAGATTACGTTCACTTGTCCAATACAAATTATAGTCAGTTTTAATACAGGGAGTAAAAATATCATTAATGGGATTATTTAAAGTCGTCGGTTCATTTGCCCAGATATAAAACGGTTCCGCATTACACGCATAAGAAACTCCACTGTTAAACGTAGTTCCCACGCCATGATAAACATAATTTGTATCGCCGGCAATTAAAGGCATCGCGGCAGGGCACTGGGCTTTAACAAACGTGCTAAAACCCAATAAAAAAACAACTGTAAGTGTTGATGTAATTTTTTTCATGGCTATCTATTTTTGCTCGTTTGCAGACTCTTTATTAATTAAAGCGGGGTTTGCCGTATACCATTTATTCATCAGAATGGTATATTGCTCATTTGAATATTCATTTTTATAAATCGGAAAATCCGTCGGAATTTCACCAGTATTCAGCTTTGCAAGAATTTCTGCTTCGCGATTATTATACTTGTTTGTTTGAACGGCGATGGATTGGCTTTTAGCACGCTGCTCCATTTTGCGGGCCTGCATACCCTTTTGAAATTTTTCTCTCAGCTCTTGTTTTTCTTTTTCTTCGGCTGATTGTTGTTTATCCGTTTGTGCATTAAGGTTTGTTGTTAATCCAAAAAATAGGAATAACAAAACAATGAATGTTGCTTGTTTCATGTGTTGGAAGGTTTAAACAAATATAATCATAAATTTAAAAAAAACAAGGGCTAAACGCGGGTTTTTAAGGCAAAATAAGGACAAAAAAAGCCTTTCCATTGCTGGAAAGGCTTTTGAATAAGTTGGTCAGGTTTTAATTACCTCCGGGAGCGTCAGGAATTTTTTCTGAATCTTCCTCACCACTCACTTTAGGGTGATATTTAGGAATATCTGTTTTCGGCGCTTTAGGATCTACATAATCCCAGCTAAGGATTTTGAATACTGTACGACGGTTAATAGCGTGTAAAGCTTCTTTTTCCTGTTTAGTTTTAGCTTTCGCGATTTGAGCATCAGTAATTTTTAATTTGTTTTTGCCATACCCTTTAGCGATCATGCGTTCTTTAGGAATTCCTTTAGATATCAACCAATCAACACAAGTTTGAGCACGTGCCTGAGAAAGGTCCTGATTATGTTTTGCACTACCACGACTATCCGTATGCGCGCTAAGTTCAATAATAATGCTTGGGTTATCATTCAAAGTTTTCAATAAGAAAGCCAACGAGTCTTCAGAGTTTAAAGGCTTATGAGTATCATTCTCCTTTGCAGTTCCGTCCAAGTCCTTTAAAAGAGTTGCTTTATCTAAAGCGTAAAGTACGGCAGGGAATTTAATCTCGGCAGTTACAGGAGTGAGCTGAAAATCTTTTTTGAATTTAGTAGACTCTGTTAAACCAACCGTGCTGAATTTACCGCGATCTTCAGAGGCTAAGAAGCCCAAGGGAGCAGTTGGTGTTTTAAGGTCTTTATTGGTTTGGGTATAATCTTCATAAGAAACCTCAGGTTTCAAAATGATTTCATAATTACCATCTTTATCCGTTGTTGTCTGGATTAATGTGCCGTCAGATCCTTTCAGAATAACAGGACAATTAGGAATAATTGTTTTATCAGTAGCATTGGTAACTTGTCCGCTTACACTGAATACCAAAGGTGGTAAATAGAACGACCAGATATCATCACTTCCTTTGCCGCCTTCACGGTTAGAAGAGAAATACCCGCGGTCTTTGTTTCCATCATAAATAATTCCGAAGTCATCCCAGGGAGAGTTCATAGGGAATTTTAAGTTTTCAGCCTCGCCACGGAAGCTATTGCTTTTATCGGCAACAATTTTATAAATATCAAGTCCGCCCATACCTAAATGCCCGTCAGACGAGAAATACAATGTTTTTCCATCATTATGGATATAAGGATACCCTTCGTTGAAAGGAGTGTTAACTGAACTTCCTAAGTTGGTAGGCTGGCCCCAGTTTTTGGTTTTTTTATCGAATTCGCTTTTCCAAATGTCGTATTTACCTAAACCACCCGGCATGTTTGAAGAAAAGTAAAGTATACTTCCGTCAGGAGACATAGAAGGGTGACGGAACTGGAAACTGTCAATATCAAAAGGAACCAACTCAGGTGCGCCCCAGTTAGGCCCATTTTTCTTAATGGTATAAAGTTGACATTTCAGTTGTTTCTTTTTCTCATCACCACAACGTGTAATGATCATAAAATCAAATTTACGGCCTACATCCACTGATCCTTCGTTGGCAGGAGAGTTAACCGGTTCGCCCAAAGGAATTGGCGTGCTCCATTTTCCGTTTTTATCCAATTTTGTTTCAAATATGTCAGAATATGTTTCGCCGGTAGTACCGTCGGTTTTGCCACCCATTGCGCCTTCGCGCGTTGAAGTGAAATATAAAGATGTGTTCTTTTTATCCGCAAAAGTCGGAGAGAAATCTTCGGCCTTTGAGTTAATAAGGGCCATGTTCTCAATTTTGTGACGGGTAGGATTATCAACCCATTTTTGTGCCAGCTCGCAGGATTTAATCTCATCTTCGGCTCGTTTATCAGAAGGCACTTCCTTTTTGTATTTTTCAAACTCGGCAATGGCCTCGTTATAAAGTTTCTGTTCTTTTTTAATATCACCTATCCAGTAGTAAGACATAGGATCGGGGTATTTAGCGGCAATAGCTTTTGAATAGAATGTAACTGCCTCATTTAACTGGTTAATATGTCTGTAGCATTCGGCCGTACGATAAAGGATTTTTGCCTTTTTTTCAGCTTTTTTCTCACGGGCATAAGCTTTTTTATACCAGTCAATCGCTGTATAAAATTCCTTTGCGCCAAAGGCTCTTTCTGCTTCTTTATACGGGTTTTTTTGAGCAAAACCAGTTGTAAAAACAAAGGCTGCCATCAACAAAACGAAGGTAATTTTCTTCATCATAATTATTATTTGTTAGAATAAACGACTGCTAAAATAATAAAAATGTTAAACCTACAAAAAAAATAAAAAATTATCTATTGGAAATCTGACAGTTCGCTTTAAAATTTAAATGTTAGGGGAGTTTTTATATATGGAACAAGCTGCGTACTTTTGGCGCCTAAACCGCAAAGCATGAGAGTTAAAACATTAGGGCAATTTATTATTGAAAAACAAAGTGATTTTCCCTTCGCAAAGGGCGAGTTATCAAGGCTTTTGAGGGATATTGGTATAGCTTCTAAAATTGTAAACCGTGAGGTTAATAAGGCCGGCCTGGTTGAAATTTTGGGGGAAACGGGGGAAGTTAATGTGCAGGGAGAAAAAGTAAAAAAACTGGATATATTTGCTAATGAACAGTTTATAGCAGCTTTAAAAGCGGGGGGCGAGGTTTGCGCTATCGCATCTGAGGAAAATGAAGAAATAATCCCCGTTGACTCGGAAATATCAAAAAATGCCAAATATGTGGTAGCCATGGACCCTTTGGATGGCTCCTCCAATATTGATGTAAACGTGTCTGTGGGTACTATTTTCTCTATTTACCGTCGTACAACTCTTAGCGGGCCCGGGACCTTAGAAGACTTTATGCAAAGGGGAAGCGAGCAAGTAGCCGCGGGATATGTTATTTACGGGTCTTCCTGTATGATGGTATATACCACCGGAAAAGGCGTAAACGGCTTTACCCTTGACCCAAGCATCGGCGAGTTTTGCTTATCGCATCCGAACATGCAAACCCCTAAAACAGGCAATGTTTATTCGGTAAACGAGGGGAATTATCTGCATTTCCCTGACGGAGTCAAGAAATATATCAAGTATTGCCAGGAAGAAGATAAAGTAACAAGCCGTCCTTATTCTTCACGTTATATTGGCAGCGGAGTAGCAGATATTCATCGTAATTTAATTACAGGCGGTATTTATATTTATCCCACAACCACTAAATCGCCGAAAGGTAAATTGCGTTTGTTATACGAGTGCAACCCGCTTGCTTACATTATTGAACAAGCCGGTGGAAAAGCAACTGATGGCAAAATGCGTATTATGGAAAAAGACCTTAAAGAATTACATCAACGTACTCCTTTATTTTTAGGTTCATCCGAAATGGTTGACAAGGCCATGGAGTTTATGCTGAAGTTTGAATCGGTAGAAAGTAAGTAAAGTTTAAAGCATCGCGGCACGCTTAACCAGATACGCGTGCAAAATTTTATCAAAACCTTCAGAGATATCCGCTTCAATAAAATCAACTTTATATTGTCCGCACTTGGTTTTTAAATCGCCGATGTACGAGTTGAGTTTTTCGAGATAATGTTGTTTGGCCTCAACAGGATTTAATTTTATTTCTTCTCCGCTTTCCATATCGATAAAGTGATACGGGCGATTTTCAAAATCAAAATCCAGTTCGCTTTTTTTATCGTTTACGTGAAATAAAAGTACTTCGTGTTTCTTGTGCTTTAAATGTTGCAGCGCCGAAAATAATTTTTCTTCGCCCGCTTTATCGTCAAACATATCACTGAAAACAATAACCAAAGAACGCTTGTGTGTAATTTCCGCAACCTGATCTAACATGGAACCTGCAAGAGTGCCCGTTTTTGTTTCGGGTTTGTATTGTTTCATTAACTGCTCGAGCTGATCGAACAGAATTTTTTTGTGCGTATGACTGGAGCGCGCCCGTATATGAAAATTTATTTTGTCGGAAAAAATACTCATGCCCACCGCATCTCGCTGTTTTAATAACAATTCGGTAATTGCAGCGGCACTTTTAATCGAGAAATTAATTTTGTTGCTTTGTTCTTCCGCAGATTTTTTTTCATCCACCGGATAATACATGGAAGAAGAACAATCAATTACCAGCCGGCAACGCAAATTAGTTTCTTCTTCGTATTTTTTTATGAAAAGTTTATCGCTGCGGCCGTACAATTTCCAATCAATATGGCGTGTACTTTCGCCCGGGTTGTAGATACGATGCTCGGCAAACTCAACCGAAAAACCGTGAAAGGGACTTTTATGTAAACCGGTTATAAAACCTTCAACAACCTGCTTTGCCAGAAGCTCGAGAGCAGAATATTTTTGGATATACTGTGGGTGAAGTATTGGCATTTTTCATTTGCAGGAGGCAGGAAGCAGTCGCTTATTCACTGTAAACTGCTTTCTGCAAACCGCCTATTGAATTACAATTGTGCATTAAGCTTTGCGGCAAGTTGCGCCTTGGGAACTGCGCCTACTTGTTTGTCAACTACCTGTCCGTTTTTAAAAAACAAAATAGTTGGAATATTGCGGATACCAAATTCCATAGAGATATTCGGGTTGTGATCAACGTTTACTTTTCCGATAACTACTTTTCCCTCGTATTCTTTCGAAAGTTCTTCTACAATGGGTCCTACCATGCGGCAAGGTCCACACCATTCTGCCCAAAAATCTACTAATACGGGTTTGTCAGATTTTTTTACCAACTCCTCAAAGTTGGCGTCGTTAATTTCTAATGCCATGATTTCTTTTTTTGAATATTAAAATTACTAATTTCTTCTGTTCTTTTATCAATTATTCGTCCAATGTTATTTTTCTGCCAATCTGGCTTATTTATTAACCAAATGATTATGAAGTTTTCGGTCTTTTCATCATACTGATTGTAAAAACTCCCAAATGAACCACTCCGAGAGTCAGGAAAACCCAAGGCATCGAAGGTTCCGGATTTTTGGCAGCATCTTCCATAAATGCCTGTTTCTTAAGATAAAAATCAAGCACGCTTAAGGTCAGTAAAAATAACGAGCATATAACACCGGCTACTGAAGCAGATTTTCTTCCAAGGAATTCATGATGAGCTTCTTCATTTCTTGAAAGAATACTGTTTCTGAACCCGTAAAGGAAATAAACGTCAAGGCCAAGGAGCATCCAAGTTAGAGCACTTAGTTGCGTAAGACTATCTAAAGAAATAATCATCGCAGTACACACCAATACGC
>DATMMV010000114.1:0-11167 GCA_035569635.1 Bacteroidia bacterium
GCCGGAAGTTTTTTTAAAAACCCGGAAGTAAAAAAAGAAAAGCACAGCGAATTAAAACAGAAATTTGAAAAGTTAGTTTCCTACGAATTAGATAATGGCAATTATAAACTTGCTGCCGGTTGGCTTATAGAGCAATGCGGATTGAAGGGAAAAAGATTCGGCAACGCGGGCGTGCATGATAAACAGGCTTTGGTTTTGGTAAATCTTGGCGGTGCCCGCGGAGATGAAATTTACAAACTCTCGCAGGAAGTTTTGGATGCTGTACAGGAAAAATTCAGTGTTACCCTTGAGCGCGAAGTCAATATTTACTGATGAAAAGGTTGAAAAAAATAAGTATTTGGTTTTTCTGTGCTTTAGTCGTACTTTATATTATTCTTTGCGCCGGAATGTATTTTGTGCAAGAGAGTTTAATTTTTCATCCTGAAAAACTTGAAGCGAGTTATAAATACCAGTTTGAACAAAAATTTGAAGAACTGAATATTCCTGTTTGCGATAACAAAAAAATAAACGGTTTACTTTTAAAATGTGATTCGGCCAAAGGCCTGATATTTTATTTACATGGTAATGCCGGGACATTGGATACCTGGGGAGAAATTGGCAAACACTACGCCCCTATGCGTTATGATGTTTTTGTGATGGATTACCGCGGTTTTGGCAAAAGTGAAGGGGAAATTTACAGCGAAAAACAATTTTACTCGGATGCACAAACTGCTTACGATGAATTGAAAAAACGCTACAGGGAAAATGACATCGTTATTATCGGCTATTCCATTGGTACAGGTTCTGCATCTATGTTGGCTTCAAAAAACAATCCGAAAATGTTAGTGTTGCAGGCACCTTACTACAGTCTCATTGATATGATGCATCACACCTACCCTTTTGTGCCGAACTTTTTATTGAAATATAAATTTGAAACATTCCGTTTTTTAGAAAAAGTAAAAGCGCCCGTTTTAATTTTTCACGGCGATGCGGATGAAATTATTTACTATGGCTCTTCTTTAAAATTAAAAGAGTATTTTAAACCCGGCGATAAGCTTATTACTTTACCGGGTGCGGGGCATTTGGGAATGAATCACAATGAGATTTATTTGCAGGAATTAGGTAAAGTGCTTTCAAAATAAATTCCATTTCATCCAAAACTCCGTGTGCTTTGTGTCTCTGCACGAAATTATTCCCTCCCCCGTTTAGCGTGATTTACATAAACAGATTTTAAATTCAGTCTGCATTTAGTATCTTCACCTCCTTAATAATACATAACATGATTAAGAAAATTGCATTTTTATTTCTGGCTTTTGTTTTTGTAACAGCAGCCGCACAAAAAACACAAATAAGTGTTGAAGACGTTTGGAAAAATTACACTTTTTTTCCCGCCATGTTTCCCGGCTTTAACAGCATGAACGATGGTGTAAATTACACACAGACTGAAGATAACGGCGACCTTGCCAAATACGAATTAAGCACAGGGAAACAAGTTGCTGTATTGGTAAAAGCTTCTGAACTTACTCCCGAAGGCCAAAGCACTCCTATAAAAATTCAGGATTACTCATTCAGCGATGATGAAACAAAACTGGTCATTAAAAATGATTATACAGGAATTTACCGCCGTTCGGGCACTGCCAACAATTACGTTTTCGATTTTAAAACACGTAAACTGAAAGCCCTTTCTGATAAAGGAAAACAAATGTTTGCAACCGTTGCGCCTGTTGGAAATAAAGTAGCTTTTGTGCGCGACAATAATATTTTTATTAAAGATCTGGATGCAAATACGGAAATTCAAATTACTACCGACGGCGAAAACAACAAAATAAAAAACGGTTGGGCAGATTGGGTTTACGAAGAAGAATTCAGCAAAGCAGAAGCATTTTTCTGGAACAGCAACGGAACCAAAATTGCTTTTATCCGCTATGACGAAAGCAAAGTAAAAGAATTTGAAATGGCTATGTATAAAAGTTTGTATCCTGAAGAATACAAATTTAAATATCCGAAAGCCGGGGAAGATAATTCCATTATAAGCGTACACATTTACGATTTGGCAAGCAAGAAAACAACTACGGTTGATATTGGCAAAGAAACCAATATTTATATTCCACGCATTGTCTGGACGAATGATGCAAATATACTTTCGGTACAACGTATGAACCGTTTACAGAATAAATTAGAATTGCTTTTTGCCGATGCGAATGCCGGAACAACCAAAGTAATTTTAACAGAAGACGCAAAAACTTATATTGATATTACCGATGATTTAACTTTCTTAAAAAACAACAAAGGTTTTATCTGGAGCAGCGAAAAAGATGGGTTTAATCATTTGTATCATTACGATTTCAGCGGCAAACTCGTAAACCAGGTAACAAAAGGTAATTGGGATATTATGGAGTTTAAAGGTTTTGATGAATCAACATCTACACTCTATTATATTTCTACAGAAGTTTCTGCAACTGACAGGGATTTGTACGCGGTTTCTGTAGATGGGAAAAAGAAAACAAAACTATCCAAAGAAAAAGGAACAACCGGCGCGGAATTCAGTACAAGCTTTAAATATTATGTAAGCAATTACAGTAATGCCAACACTCCTCCCGTTTACGAATTGCACAGCTCTGACGGAAAACTGATAAAAGTTTTAGAAGACAATAAAAAACTACGCGAAAAAATTGCTGGCTACGATATGGCGAAAAAAGAATTTTTTACTTTCAAAACCGGTGAAGGTGTTGAATTGAATGGTTGGATGATGAAGCCGGTAAATTTCGATCCTTCAAAAAAATACCCGGTATTTATGTTTGCTTACGGCGGCCCCGGTGCCAACGAAGTAAATAACCAATGGGAATTATTTGATATGCCCTGGCATAGCGTTATTTGCGGCCAGGGTTATGTTGTTGCCTGCGTTGATAACAGGGGAACAATGGGCCGCGGAAGAGAATTTAAACACAGCACTTATTTGCAATTGGGAAAATTAGAGTGCATGGATCAAATCGAAGTTGCGAAATACCTGGGCACGCAATCGTACATTGATAAAAGCCGCATTGGTTTCATGGGTTGGAGTTTTGGCGGGTATCTTTCTTCCTTACTGATTACAAAAGGTGCCGACTATTTTAAAGCGAATATTGCCGTTGCCCCGGTAACCAACTGGCGTTATTACGATAACATTTATACCGAACGATTCATGCGTACTCCACAAGAAAATGCAGCCGGGTATGACGATAACTCGCCCGTAAATTTTGTAAAAAGTATAAAAGGAAAATATTTATTGATTCATGGTACTGCCGACGATAATGTCCATTTTCAGAATAGCATAGAAATGAATAAAGCCCTTGTTGCAAATAATATTCCTTTTGAGTTTATGGCATATCCCAATAAAAACCACGGAATAAGCGGCGGAAATACACGACTGCACCTGTTTAACAAAATGCTGGAGTTCATAAAACGCAATCTTTAGGTTTTATTGCCCGTTTTTAGCATATTTGTATTATGAAAGGGGGCGCCTTTGGTTTTTCAAGAAAAGAAATTATCTGGTTTGCGGTAATTTTATTTACATCGCTTTCTTTACTTATTTTTTGCATTACAAGTATGGTAAGCAAATATTATCACTATTCAGAAAGTGCACATACAAAAATCCACAATTATTCCGGTGACTTATGGAATTTACAGGAGATATCCCTTTTCTCGGTAAGCATGCAAAGGAGTTCGGTCAACCTTATTACTTATTCCGGCAATAAAAAGGAACTGGAAAATGTGCAGGTTTCAATTATTAAAAATCGTGATAGCCTGATAGCAAAACTTACCCAGATAAAACAACAAAACAGAATGGAACCCATTGTACTTAAAAAAATTGTTGATGCGGGGAATGCATACCTGGTAGTTAATTCAGCTTTCAGACAAATGACTGCTGACTCGGTTCAAAAAATTAAAGCGGCTGATTTTAATATAAGTTCGATGCGCCCCACTCTGCACAATTTATCCGATTTAACGCGCGCAACAAGTAAATCCATTACCCGGGAAATACAAAAAATTACCCATAGCAGGTTGAATGTTTTTTCCTTATGGGAATTCTGGGTTTTATTGATTGTATTATTACCCTACCTATATTTCTTTTGCCGCTTTGTAAGCTTGTTTATTAAAATACTTCTTTGGGATTAATTTAAAACCGAATTATGGAAACAAAAGACCATGCAGAAATTTTTGATCGGATAAAAAAAGAAATAAAAAAGTACAGTACAAAAATAAACATAACCAAAGAGAGCGGGAAAGGAATTGAAACCTATACCAAAAAACCGCTTACGGTAGGTGGTAAAACATATCCGTGCATTTGTTTTGCAAGTTCATTAATTTTTAAAGGGCATGTGGGATTTTATCTTTTCACCCTGTATACACATCCCGAATTTAAAAAAGAAATTCCTTCCGAGTTATTGAAAACCCTTAAAGGCAAAACCTGTTTTAATATTAAGAAGCTGGATGATAAGCTGTTGAAACAAATAAGCGATACTCTCAAAAAGGCTTTCGAATTTTATAAAGCCAAAGGAATTGTGTAAGTTTGAAATCTTATTAATTAAAAAATATGCAAGCGGAAATCATAGACGAAACAACTACGGCAAAAAGCGAAAAAAAATCAAACAGCCACCCTAAAGGATTATGGGTATTGTTCGGCACAGAAATGTGGGAGCGTTTCAATTTTTACGGGATGAGGGCTATCCTTACCCTGTTTCTTGTAAACTCCTTAATGATGAAGGAAGAGACTGCTTCTTTAATTTACGGTGGATTTCTCGGACTTTGTTATTTAACTCCCATGTTGGGAGGTTTTATCTCCGACCGATTTTTAGGAAACCGCAATTGCATTATGTTGGGTGGGTTAATGATGGCGATGGGCCAGTTATTTTTATTTGCCAGTGCAAGTATTTTCGGAACAAACCTTGCGCTTGCAACAACCTTAATGTGGGTTGCCCTGGGCATTATCATCTTCGGAAACGGTTTTTTTAAGCCCAACATTTCAAGTATGGTTGGAAGCCTCTATCCAAAACAGGAAAAAAGTAAACTGGATACCGCTTTCACTATTTTCTATATGGGTATTAACCTTGGCGCGCTTTTAAGCCAGTATTTTTGCCCGCTAATAGGCGACGTAAAAGACAAAGCCGGTATAAGGGATATACATGCATTTAAATGGGGGTTTTTAGCCGCCGCCGCCGCAATGATCATCGGTACAGCTATTTTTTATTTCCTGAAAAATAAATATGTTATTACTCCTGAAGGAAAGCCGCTCGGCGGGTTACCATCTAAAAATGATGCTTCTCATTTTGAAGAAGGAGAATCTCAGAAAGCGGTTTTCTCCGGTAAAGCATTAGTTATTGCGGTTATTTCATTTGTGGGACTTTTCTTCGCGTTCCGTTATATTTTAGACGGGCATAATTTTATTAAAACAATTATTTACCCTGTTATTTACGCCAGCGGTTTAACACTTGCAGGTTTAATTATTTCTGATACTTCTTTAACAAAAGTGGAAAGGCAGAGGATTATCGTAATTTACATTGTATCCTTCTTCGTAATTTTCTTCTGGGCCGCATTTGAGCAGGCAGGTTCTTCATTAACTTTTATAGCAGATAATCAAACCGATCGGACTTTTTTATTCGGATGGAAAATGCCTGCCTCAATGGTGCAGATTTTTAACGGATTATTTGTTGTGCTTTTTGCAATTCCATTCAGTATGTTGTGGGATAAATTAAGGGCAAAAAACCGAGAGCCAATTTCTCCTATGAAACAAGCCTTTGGTTTAGCATTGATTGCATTAAGTTATTTAATCATTGCTTATAACGTAAAAGACCTTGGCAACAGCGGACTTTTAGCTATTAAATGGTTAGTGCTATTGTATTTAATTCAAACCGCAGGTGAATTATGCTTGTCGCCAATAGGCTTATCATTAGTTGGTAAACTTGCTCCAAAAAGATTTGCTTCTTTGTTATACGGAGTTTTCTTTTTATCAAACGCTTCGGGTTATGCCTTAGCAGGAACGTTAGGGTCTATACTTCCGGCTACCGGCGATAAATTTACTAAAGCAAAAGAACTGGGAATTGATTTACAGGCTGTGCTCGATAAAAAAATTACCCCTACTGCTGAGCAATTTGCTTTACTGGATAAAAATCAAATCAGCGCATCTAATCCCATGTTTGTTGGATTTGAAATCCATAACTTGTTTGAATTCTTCATGGTGTTTGTAGTGTTGTGCGGAGTTGCTTCAGTAATTTTATTTTTACTGACTCCTGTTTTGAAAAAAATGATGCACGGCGTTAGATAGAATACAACAGAACTCAGATAACGCGGATTAATATGACAGGGGAAGATTTTATTTGGTTAAATGTCAATTAAAAAGTATTAGCCGCATAATTACATGTTTCGATAATAAAAATCTTATTTAATCATCTGCACCCTCCGCGTTTTGTGACTGTTTTAAATTTTAACAAGAATATTCATCGAAGATTTAGCACAAATTCAAAACTTTAAAGGTAAGTACCCCAGGCAACTGTGGTACTTGTTTTTTAGTGAGATGTGGGAGCGTTTTTGCTTTTACGGCATGCGCGGCATGTTGGTTTTCTTTATGGTAAACCAGCTAATGCTTGATGAGCAAGTGGCCAATCTTCAGTACGGAGCCACTCAGGCCTTTGTTTACGCGTTTACTTTTGTGGGCGGTTTGTTTGCAGATAAAATTCTCGGATACCGCAAATCACTTTTCTGGGGCGGCCTGTTGATGATTGCTGGAAGTATTATTCTTGCCATCGACCCCAAAGAATTTTTTTTTCTCGGCATAGGGTTTAATATTATCGGCACAGGTTTTTTTAAGCCGAACATTTCAACTATGGTCGGCAATCTTTATAAAGAAGGCGACAGTCGGATTGACGCGGGTTTTTCACTCTTCTATGCAGGAGTAAATCTTGGTGCGCTGTTGGGCGGGTATCTTTGTATAGCAATCGGGAAGGGAGAAATGTTTGCGTGGACATGTCCTTTTCACCGAATGATTCCCTCAGAATTTACATGGAACGTAGCTTTTGGTTTAGCCGCCATTGTAATGCTCATAAGTCTTTTAACTTTTACTCAAACGCAAAAAAGCCTTGCAAACATTGGCAAATCCCCTTTACTTCATTTGCAAAAAAACAGAAAGCGACTGTTTGAGTTTTTAACCTACGCAGGTTCTCTGGCTATCATTCCAATCATCATGAAGATGGTTTCCAAAACGGAATACACGGATATTTTCATGTATATCATCGGGCCGGCTTCGTTAATTTATATTATTTACGAAATGAAAAACTTTTCTGCGGCCGAGAATAAGAAATTAGTTGCCGCTGTTTTATTTATGTTTTTCTCTATTTTCTTCTGGGCATTTTTTGAGCAAAGCGGGGGCTCGTTAAGCCTTTTTGCCGCAAATAATTTAAACGACAACGTTTTAGGATTGAAATTAGACCCCAACGGAGTAAACAATTCTGCAAATTCATTTTTTGTAATTGCTTTTGCAGCGGTTCTTGGAATTTTATGGGTAGCCCTGAATAAAAGAAAAAAAGAGCCGAATACCATTGTAAAATTCGGGTTAAGCTTTTTATTTCTTGCAGGAGGCTTTTATGTTTTTTATTATACAAAGTTTTTCAGCGACGCGAACGGTGTTACTTCTTTAAACCTGTTTACATTTGGTTGGTTCATCATAACATTCGGAGAACTATGCCTCTCACCTATCGGTATGTCAATTATGACCAAACTCTCTCCGCAAAAATTACAGGCGGTAATTATGGGCATGTGGTTTTTGGCCAGCGCATACGGGCAATATTTTGCCGGTATTCTTGGCGCTAACATTGCCCAGGCTTCCGAAAAGTCTTCTAACTTTGATAAACTCATTGTGTATGCCGATGGCTATAAGCAATTGGCCATTTATGCCCTGCTCATAGGGATACTTTTAATTCTTCTCTCGCCCGCCATAAAGAAACTGATGGGCACGGTTAAGTAATCATTAATTTTATTTTGTTAACGTAAAAATTTTGACAGCAATCTTTTTTTTGCTACTTTAACTGTGCAAATCAATTTTATGAAACCAACTATTACTATCTTGTTTTTTGTTTTTATAACAGCCGTTTCCAAAGGGCAAACCGATAAAAACTTAATAAAAGAAAACTGGAAACCCGGAAAAGAAAAAATAATTTACGGGCATCCTGTGTGGCGGATTGAAGGTAAAAACGATAAAAGAGGAATTACTAATATAGCCTGTCAAAGTAATGGCACGGCAGACACCATTCATTTTTATCTTACACGTTTAACCCTGCATGGCGCCAATACAGATTTGTTTACAATTGTAGTTAAGGATTCCACAAATAAAGAGGTTTTGCGTAAGGAACTTGAAAACGATATTCCCGAAGCCCCTTTAAACGGAAGCGACTACTGGTCGAATTACATAAGGTTTCCTTTAGCAAAAAAAATCCCCGGAAAAATTTATATTTATGTAATTGAAAAAGCGGAAGAGAAAAACGTTGAATTTAAGTTTGAAGTAAAATTGTAAATAAATTATGTTTTTTGTAAAATAGTGCTTCTGACAAAAGAAAATATTGCTGAACAGGTTAAAAACAAAAGGCAAAGCCAATAGTAAGATGTGAATTCAAAAGTAAGAGGAACAAAGTTCATTGGGCCCATTTGTTTTTCAATTTCGCTGTTGATTTGAATTTGTATAAAAAACAAACACAATACCGCCAATAATGCAAACCCTCCGGAAACAATCAAAGGGATCCGTTTTTTGAAAAAAGTAAGAACCAGAGCGAAAAAAACAGAAGCCAAGGCTGTTATAGCCAGAATATTCGGGTCAATATTTTTTTTATCGCCTTTCTCGAACGGGTTTTCTGAAAAATTAATATTATCCGAAACTTCATCGCCGGTAAGAGTATCGCTGTTTTCATTTTCTATTTTTGTTTTTTCAGGTTTTATTTCTTTGCCAAAAACCATATCGGTACCCGAAATACTTGCCAGCTTTGTGCCGCTGCATTTAATATTTATAAAAGGAAGTAAAAAGAAAAGCCCGGCAACAATTAAAAATCCTCTGCTGAACCAACCGTTATGAAACCAACGTCCGGGGTTTTTCGGAGATATGTATTCGGGAATATCAGTTTGAGTGTTTTCCATTTTAATTCAAAAAACCGCCCCATAGAGCGGTTTCGGTTTAGCAAATAATTTACGAATCTATTTTTGCGTATTTAGCGTTCTTCTCAATAAACTCCCTGCGCGGAGGAACTTCATCGCCCATCAACATCGAAAAAATATGATCGGCTTCGGCAGCATTCTCAATAGAAACCTGGCGCAAAGTACGCGACTCCGGATTCATGGTAGTTGACCAAAGTTGTTCTGCATTCATCTCTCCCAAACCTTTGTAGCGTTGTACTCCAACGCTATCGGTTTTTTCTCCGCCCAATTCGCGTACAGCAGTTTCTCTTTGCTCTTCGTTCCAGCAATAACGCTGCTCTTTTCCTTTTTTAACAAGATAAAGTGGTGGGGTTGCAATGTATATATACCCTTTCTCAATCAACTCACGCATATGACGGAAAAAGAAAGTTAAAATTAAGGTAGTGATGTGAGAACCGTCTACGTCGGCATCACACATTACAATTACTTTATGATAACGAAGTTTTTCGAGATTTAAAGCACGGTCGTCTTCTTTTGTTCCGCGAAAAACACCCAGGGCGGTAAACATATTTTTTATCTCTTCATTATCGTAAATTTTATACTCAAGGGCTTTTTCTACGTTCAGAATTTTTCCGCGCAAAGGTAAAATCGCCTGGAAAGCGCGGTTACGCCCTTGTTTGGCTGTTCCTCCCGCAGAATCTCCTTCAACTAAAAATATTTCGCAAACTTTAGGGTCGTCATCAGCGCAATCGGCCAGTTTACCCGGAAGCCCCGCTCCTGTCATAACACTTTTACGTTGCACCATCTCGCGCGCTTTTTTCGCGGCGTGGCGGGCAGTAGCGGCCAAAACAACTTTATCTACAATAATGCGTGCTTGTTTCGGATTTTCTTCGAGGTAATTATTCAATGCTTCGCTGATAGCCATATCAACTGCGCCCATTACTTCGTTATTTCCTAATTTGGTTTTAGTTTGTCCTTCAAATTGCGGCTCCTGCACTTTTACAGATATAACGGCAGTCAATCCCTCACGAAAATCGTCTCCGCTGATTTCAATTTTTAATTTAGAAAGCAATCCGTTTTTTTCGGCATAACTTTTTAACGTACGGGTTAAACCACGACGAAAACCGGCTAAATGTGTTCCGCCCTCGTGTGTGTTAATGTTGTTTACGTAACTCAACATGGTTTCGTTAAAACCAGTGTTGTATAACATGGCCACTTCAACAGGAATTCCTTGTTTTTCTCCTTCTACATAAATCGCGGTTTCAATCAGGCGTTCTTTGGCGCTGTCGAGATACTCTACAAACTCCACAATTCCGCGGGTCGAGTAAAATTCGTTGGTAATAAAATTGCCGGTATCGTCCTTAGCCCTTTCATCGGTAAGGGTAATTCTGATCCCTTTATTCAGGTACGATAATTCGCGCATACGGGCTGCAAGGGTATTGTAATTATACTCTCCTGTAATAAATATGCTTAAATCGGGCTTAAATGTCTGAATTGTGCCCCTGTAATCTGTAGTTCCAACCTCTTTTACATCGTAAAGGGGTTTTCCGCAGGAATATTCCTGGGCAAATACCTTCCCTTCGCGGTGTACTTCGGTCTTCATGTGGGTGGAAAGCGCGTTAACGCAGGACATGCCCACACCGTGCAAGCCGCCGGAAACTTTATAGCTGTCTTTATCAAATTTACCTCCCGCGTGCAAGATGGTCATTACTACCTCGAGGGTTGATTTTTTCTCTTTCGGATGAATTTCAGTAGGGATGCCGCGGCCATCGTCTTTAACGCGGATAGAATTATCTTCTAAAATAGAAACAAAAATGTTTTTACAGTGTCCCGCAAGAGCTTCATCTATCGAGTTATCTACAATCTCATACACTAAGTGGTGAAGGCCTTTTACGCCCACATCTCCAATGTACATGGCGGGCCTTTTACGCACCGCTTCAAGTCCTTCAAGGACCTGTATACTATCGGCCCCGTATGATTTGTTTTCTGCTGATTTTACTGCTTCTTCCATAATTATCTATATCCCGTAAAGATA
>DATMMV010000115.1:0-15328 GCA_035569635.1 Bacteroidia bacterium
CGAATAAGTAGATGTGTTAGCCGTGTTGGTTGTTGTTCCTCCCACTGGTGACCATGTATATGTATAAGCTGCGCCTGTTCCGCCACTCACAGTTTCCATAATGCTACCAGTACATACATTGTTACATAACAAGTTAGTTACAACTCCGCTTGCGGTTACTTGCGAAGGTTGGCCAAGAGTTGTTACCGAAGCTGTGGAAATGCAACCATTGGCATCTGTAAGTACCGCAGTATAAGTTCCCGCACAAGCGTTCTTTAAAGTATCTTTCGCTCCATGAGACAAAGGTGAATGAACTACTGTTCCGGTAAAGGTAGATGAGGTCCACGTATTAGTAATGGGCGTTTGTCCAAAAGTATTTAGTACTGCTATAATTTTCCCATCACATTTTCCGAAACAAGAAGGTTGTTTCAAGATGAAATTGTTAATTTTAGCAGGAATAGGGTCAGCCAAAGAAATGTTATATTGTGCATACGTGCTATCCTGCGTTATGGGATTATTTGTAAAAACTACACTATACTGGGTTCCGCAACCACAAACATTACTTACAGTATAACTTGTCCCTGGTGTTAATGTTCCGGTAGGAATAGTAGTGCACCCTCCTCCTGTGCTCCAAACCGCATATACCGGATTTGACGAGCAGGCCAATGGAATCGCAAATATCATCGTCCCATTACATGCGCCTGAACAAGTTGGGGGTTTATTACTAGTATTAGTAACGGCACACGTCGTTACATTGTTTAAATTAATAAAACGGGAATTGCCGCTGAAGTTTATTCCTGATGCTATAATGTATTTGGAAGTGTCGTTTATAAAAGCATAAATTCTGCTTTGCCCCGCGTCGTTAAGAGTAATTCCTATGGGCAAAACAAATTTATTACTCATATTTAAAACCGTATTTGATGTATTAATTACTACAGAGGAAGAAGCAATTAAATTGCCAGTATAAACTCCGGCATCAGTTAAATTAAAATTCCCTTGTTTTAAATAAACAGATGAATTATCATCAGTTATTAAATTTCCCCTAAGTACCCAGTTTGTATTACCGTCAAAATATACATTACCTTTACAAGTAGCCAAAGAAAAATAAATATTTGTGGCGGGTTGGTTGGATATAAGTTTAAAATCACCTGCAAATTGGTTATCTGTATAAGCATTTAGTTTTAAGTCGCCGGCGATCGTAATTTTTTCATTCTGAAGCCCGGTTAAAACCACTTTATAAGTGTATTGTGAAAAAAGAAAATCATGAACTTGAGTATTTCCAATAAAATTAATTACAGATGGGCTGGTAAAGGAGTTCTCGTCAAAAGTAACGTCGTCGGATATAGTTGGTATTTTTGTACCGCCCATACCCCCACTTTCATAACTCCAGTGGGCAGGGTCATTAAAATTACCCGAACCACCAATCCAGTAGAGTTTTGTGGCTAATGCCGTAAAACCTGATGACAGGAAAAAAACAACTAATAAAAGGCGTAAAAATACTTTCATGCGGTATCTGGTTCTCTTCCTTACGAATTTACGAAAAAAAACCGAATTGATTTCATCAAAAGTAAATTTTTTTCACAATAATGTTGTTGATTAACCCAACCTTTGTTTTCGTATAATCGTATAGAAGAGTGAAGGAAAAAAGCGTTTTACAGTAACAGCAAGTATTTCTTTTCCACCAATAAGCACTTCTTTTTTATTTGCTTTTATCGCCTGTAAAATTTTTACCGCACATTTATCAGCCTTCACCGCATTTTTATGGCTATCATCCATAAGGCCGTGAGCTGAGCCGTCTTCTTTTGTTGCTTTTATTGAAATTTCCGTTTGTATTTTACCCGGGCAAACCATCAATACATGAATATTATTTTTTTCATTTTCCAAACACAAACATTCAAAATACCCGTGCAATGCATGTTTGGCGGCACTATAACTTGAACGTAAATAAAAACCGAATTTGCCCGCAATACTACTTACTACCGTAATGTGTCCGCTGTTCTGTTTTATCATTACAGGCAACACTGCTTTGCTGAGTGCAACGTGGCCGAAATAATTTACTTCCATTAAATTTCGCTCTACAGCTTCGGTAGTTGTCAAAGCTTCACTACGCTGGCTCATACCTCCGTTGTTAATGAGGAAATCTATCCGGGAAAATTTTGACAAAACGTTTTGCACATACTCCTTCACTTTAGAAGTATCACTTAAATCAAACGGAATAATAAGGGAGTTTTCACTCTTTAATCCGGCTTTTTCAGCAACTTGCTTCAAACCATTTTCATTGCGGGCTGAGAGGATTATTTTAGCGTTTTGTTTCGCTAATTCATAAACCAAAGCTTCGCCAATACCCGATGAGGCACCGGTTATCCAAACTACTTTTCCGGAAAAAAAAGATGACATTAGTTACAAAGAAACGGAAGAAAAGCTTACTCAGCAAGTTCTTCCACACCTTCCAAAACCGCGTCGTAAAAATCGCTGCAGGCCTGGATGTATTCTTCTTCTGATTTATAAGCTAAAACAGGTTTACCCGATTTCTTAGCGTATTTCAATACCTCTGAATTAGCGTCTTCGCTGCTTACAATAACTCCGTCAGAGTAATCGATAGCAAGCTTACAAAGGTTAATGTGGGTAGGGTCGTTAATTTGCTTAACATCCTTAGCAGAAATATGCTCAGACACCAGTTTAGAAGAAAGTTCTTTGTCCAAAGAGCCGCTATATTCATCATTATATAACGAGAATACCACTTTTGTATCGGCAAAAAGAGGGTTATCGGCAAATTGCTTTTTAATAAACAAAGGCATTAAACCGGTAAACCAACCATGACAGTGGATAATATCCGGTTGCCAGCCTAATTTTTTAACGGTTTCAACAACGCCACGCACAAAGAATATGGCGCGCTCGTCGTTATCATCAAACATTTTACCTTTTTCGTCTTTTAAAACGAATTTACGGCTGAAGAAATCATCGTTATCAATAAAGTACACCTGCATACGCGCAGATTGGATCGAAGCTACTTTAATAATAAGAGGGTGATCGCTGTCGTTAATAATAAGATTCATCCCGCTAAGGCGGATTACTTCGTGTAAGGAATGGCGGCGCTCGTTTACGTTACCGTAGCGGGGCATAAATACGCGGATTTCTTTACCTTTTTCCTGAACTCCTTGCGGCAGGAAGCGCGATGTTTTACTAATGGGGGTTTCCTCTAAATAAGGGAAAACTTCCTGGGAAACAAATAATACTCTGGCTTTTTTATTCTTCATAAGCAATGTTATTTAAGAATTAGGGAATACAAAATTAATAAAAAAAAAACGATTTTTCAAAGTAATAATTTAGATTTGAAGGTTATTTATGAGGATTTGTGGCACTATTGTTGAGGTTAATCGGCTACTCAAGAAGTACCGAAAACGGGGCGAAGTAATTGGTTTCGTGCCCACTATGGGAGCATTACATGAAGGGCATTTATCTCTTTTAGCCGAATCAAAAAAACAATGTACTATTAGTGTTTGCAGCATATTTGTCAATCCGACACAATTTAATGATAAAAAAGATTTAGAAAGATATCCGCGTACGCCGGAAAAAGACTGCAAAATGCTGGAAGAACATGGTTGTGATTTGGTTTTTATGCCTTCTGCAGAAGAAATGTATCCTGAACTCGATAAACGTATATTTGATTTTGGAAAATTGGACAAGGTATTAGACGGAGCGCACAGGCCCGGGCATTTTAACGGCGTTGGACAAATTGTAAGCAAGTTATTTGACATTATTAAACCCGATAAAGCATTTTTTGGTTTAAAGGATTACCAGCAGGTTTTAATTGTGAAAAATTTGGTGAAGCAATTGAAGCAGAATGTTGAAGTTGTACCCTGCCCGATTTTGCGCGAACACGATGGGTTAGCTATGAGCAGTCGAAATATGCTGTTAAGTATTGAAGAAAGAAAAGCGGCATCTTTAATTCCACGGGTGATGCAAATGGCAAAAGAAAATTATTTAAAAATGCCTTTAGCCGGTTTGAAAAATAAATTGTTGGAAGAAATAAAAAAAGAACCTTTATTGAAGCCGGATTATATGGAATTTTGTAATGCAGATACTCTTGAGGGTATTTCGGAGAACAGTAAAGAAAAAATTATTTTTTTGGTTGCAATATTTTCGGGAAAAATACGATTGATAGATAACATACCGATTAACTGAATTGAATAAGAAATAAATATACCACAGATTACGTAAATTTGCACAAATTGTATTCGCAAATTATTTTTTTGTGTTACGTATAAAAATTCAACGTTAAAAATCTGAGACAAAAAAAGTGAATGGCTTCAAAAAAATATTAGTTATACAAACCGCTTTTATAGGTGATGCGATTTTAGCAAGTGCCGCTCTTGAAAGTTTACATGCAAAATTTCCGGAGGCAGAATTGCATTTACTGGTAAGAAACGGAAATGAATTTTTATTTGAAAATCATCCTTACTTAAAAAAAGTTTGGGTGTGGAATAAAAAAGAAAATAAATTAAAAAATCTTTTTGACCTTATCAGGGAAATACGCAAAGAAAAATTTGACTGGCTCATTAACCTGCATCGCTTTGCCAGCTCGGGATTGATTACTGCTTTTTCAAAGGCAAAAATTACTTGTGGCTTTAATAAAAATCCTTTTTCGGGTTTCTATACATACAAGGCACAACATGAAATCGGGAACGGGAAACACGAAGTGGAAAGAAATTTTCTGCTGCTTGAAAAATATGTTGACGGAAAATTTTCCAAACCAAAATTATATCCATCTGCAGCGCAGTTTGAAAAAGTAAAAGAATATCAACAGTCGCCTTATGTGTGTATGGCTCCTGCCTCTGTATGGTTTACCAAGCAATTACCCAAACATAAATGGATTGAGCTTTGCAATTTAATTACCGGTAAAACCATTTATTTACTCGGGTCAAAAAGCGATGAAGCTTTGTGCAACGAAATAAAAAATTCTTCTTCCGATAAAAACATTGTTATTCTTTGCGGCAAACTTTCTTTATTAGAATCATGTGCCTTAATGCAAAAAGCAGAAATGAATTACGTAAACGATTCCGGGCCTTTGCACTTAGCCAGTTCTGTTAATGCACCGGTAACAGCTTTTTTCTGTTCTACAGTAAAAGAATTCGGTTTTTATCCTTTATCAGATAATTCAAAAATAATTGAAGCCTCTCCCGCCCCGCCTTGCCGCCCTTGCGGATTGCATGGATATAAGGCTTGTCCGAAGGGGCATTTTGATTGCGGAAACAATATTATTGTGAAAGATTTAGCATAGTTCCTTCAGAAAGTATAAGGAGTATGTATAAGGAGAAAGAATCACAAACATTATACTTTTACTCCTTAAACCTAAGGTTTCGGAAGCGTAAATACAAAAGTTGTTCCCTTGCCGTATTCGCTGCTCACCATTATGCTCTGGTCATGCGCTTCTATAATGTGTTTTACAATTGATAAGCCCAAACCGGTTCCGCCCTGCTCGCGGCTACGGCCTTTATCCACGCGATAAAAACGTTCAAACAAACGCGAAAGGTGTTTTGCTTCAATACCAATTCCGTTATCGCTTATGGTAATGGTTATTCTTTCTTTGTCTTCGCTTATGTTTACATGTGTTTCTCCGTCTTCTTTACCGTATTTAATGGAATTTGTCAATAAATTGGCAAGAACCTGTCGCATGCGAAAACGATCGGATGCAGTTTTAATTTTTTCGGAAGTGGGGTTGACAATAATTCTAATATTCTTTCTGGAAGCCATGATTTCAATCTGGCTGATGATATCGTGAATTTGTTCTACAATATTATAATTTTCTATATCCAACGATAATGTCCCGCTTTCCAATTGAGAAATAGTTTCCAGGTCATCAATAATGTGAATCATACGGTCAACACTTTTATCGGCGCGCTTCAGGTAATCAATATTTATTTTCGAATCATTAATTCCACCGTCAATTAAAGTAGAAATATATCCCTGTATATTAAAAATGGGGGTTTTTAATTCGTGTGAAACATTTCCCAAAAATTCTTTGCGGTAGTTTTCCAACTTTTTAAGGTGTTCTACCTCCCTCTGGCGTTCGTGAGATAAATGAATAATTTCTTCGTTAAAACGTTCAATAGGGTCCGAAACGTCACTCACAAAATCAATTTTATGGGGCACCGCGTCAATGGGCATGAACTGGCGGATTCTGTTTATTGTTTCATCGATTCTGCCAAAAATAATTTTCTGATAAAAAAAGTTGAAGAATAAGAACGATAAAGCAAAAGAAATAAAAAACACGAGCATCATTAAATAAACCGGGAAGTTTACATTTAATATGTAACACAAACTCCATAAGGACAAAGAAAGCAAAACCGAAAAAATGGCGCAGTACTGTAAAAAAGCCGATGTGTTTTTTTTATGCATCGATTTATAAAAATTTACGGCTGAATAAACGGTATCATTCCGCGTACACCCATATCAACCACTGTATCTCCGGCAGCAGGCTCGTACCAATTATCGCCGGTGTGTTCAACCCATTCAAAACTGTTATTGGTTGAAAGAGAAACAGTAATTACAATATCTTTTGTTTCGTTACCTGTTATAGTAAGTAATTGTGGAGAGCCGCTTGCATTAACAAATTGCCCGGTTACCAGACAAGAACCCGCGGGAATCGGCGAAGAAGAAAATAAAGGGTTTACAACGGTGGTTGAACCAGCGGGAGCTTGTCCTACAGAAGTGGTGGTGGTTGTAACACTATTAATGGTATAGGAAGTTTCAAAGCCCCAGTAACCTTGCAATTTATTTGCATTAACGGCCATTGTCTGAGTTTTAATTTTGTAAGAATTAATATAGGTATTGTAGCCTATAAAAGATGCAATTGTTCCGGTTAAATAAAAAGGAGAACTCATATACGTGTATTTGTAACGGATATCATAATTCTGATAAGCCAGAGAAACACGCAGCCATTTATAAGTGCCCGGTTTTACCTGAGAAAGCGGAACAGAATACAATTCTTCGCCCTGTCCTTTCACGGGTTGTTGATTAAAATCAATAGCATTGGTATATGTTCCGGTAGTTATTCCGGTGGTAACCGAAGGTGTAACATACAAAACAGTTCCGCCGCCGACAGCTGTATAATCACTGGTCGCCATTTCAATGTAATGCGCACCCATAGCGTTAAATTTTGGAGATTGTGCCCGGTGATTTGCAGGAATAGTTGAAACCTGGCCCAAATTATTTAAACGTACCTGCGTTGAATCGAATTTATAAACAAAACGTAAACGTGCCGCGGGAGGAGGTGTTGTAGCGGCAGGGCCTGTGTCCTTTTTACAAGAATTTAAAAATGTAATTGTAATAATTGAAAGTGCGATTAGTTTTTTCATGGTATCGTATTTATGGTTTTATCCCGTATTTTTTGCAGAAGCGTTGATATTGTTCTTGCTGCGTATTGGTAAGCATTAATTTTTTCCCGTTTATAAAGGCTAAGATAACATTATTTGTCATCATGTCCAAAGCATCGCCGGTACTGATAAAAAAAGAAGCGTCTTTTCCAACTTCAAGGCTTCCGGTTTTAGTATCAATTCCTAAAATTTTAGCTGTGTAATAAGAAACAGAAGCAACCGCTTGTTCATTGGTTAAACCGTAAGCGCGTGCTGTTCCCGCTAAGAACGGGATATTACGGGCATGTTGGCCTTCCTGATCTCCGGCATTTTGTAAACAAAACATAACAGAATCTTTTTGCAATAAATAAGCCAGCTTATAAGGCAAATCCACATCGTCGAAATCTGTTTCGGGAAGGCTGTGCAAGCGAGTGATCATAACCGGAATATTATTTTGCTTTAACAATTTGGTAATCTTCCAGGAATCGTTTCCTCCTATTAAAACTGGTTTTTTAATTTCAAATTGCTTTACAAAATTCACAGAAGCGATAATATCTTTTACAAAATCGGCATGGATGTAAAGATTCTGTGTACCCGCAAAAACACCACGCATGGCTTCATAACGAAGGTTTTTTTCTTCGGGAGCTGTTAGGCAATAAGCTTTTGCATCTGAGAAAAACTTTTTCAATTCATTGACTTGTTCGTCATACCTGGTATTTCCTGTAGTCGGAACATCCGGGCCCTCAATATTAGATTGCGCACGGAAAGTTACTTTCGGAAAATTTACATGTACCCCATCATCCTTTTTCAAAACCGCGTCTTCCCAATTCCATCCGTCTAATGCCATCACACTTGATGTGCCCGAAATTGTTCCTCTCCGCGGAGTTACCTGTGCAAACAAAACTCCATTTGTGCGGACGGTAGTAATTACTTTTCCTTCGGCGTTATAAGCAATCAGGGAACGTATGTGAGGATTATAACCACCCACTTCGTTGAAATCATTCGTGGCCCGAACCGCATCTGTTTCGGTAATTCCTAAAGTTGTATTGGGCGCGATGAAACCGGGATAAGCATGCGCTCCGTTTAAAGAGTAACTGGAATCATAAGCGCCTGCACTCATCTTGATAGTAGTAGCGTCTGCAACAAGTGTGATTTTTCCGTCTTTAAACCCAATTACTCCGTTTTCAATTACTTTTCCGTTACCAACGTGAATAATCAATCCGGAAATGAGAATTGATTTTGTTTGCCCGGGAGCGGGAGTTGGTGTTTGAGAAATTAAGAATGCAGAATGCAGAATACAGAATGCAATCAATATGTTTTTTTTCATGTTTACTATTTTCATAACATCAAAATTCTTAATTCTTAATTCCTAATTCTTCATTTTCCATCGTATCACAATGATATAATCTTGGCTTTTTGGCTGAAGGTTTTTGCGTGGTAGCGCCGTTTTGTTTTTCTTTTATCATTTTGGCAATGATGCGGGCGCGTTCTTTTTTAATTTCTTCTCTCATTTTAGCATCCTCATCGCTGTCGTAATAAATAATTCCATCAATAATCGTTTTTTCAACCTTCGCGTTAATTGAAAGAGGGTTATCGCTCCATAAAACCACATCGGCTACTTTTCCTGCTTTCACCGTTCCGACTTTATCATCCACATGCAACATTTTTGCCGGATTAAGTGTACACAATTTCCAGGCTTCTTCTTCACTTAACGCGCCGTACTTAACCGCTTTCGCGGCTTCCTGATTTAATCTCCTGCCCATTTCGGCATCATCGCTGTTAACAGCTGTAACAATTCCCATTTTCATCAGCAAAGCAGAGTTGTACGGAATAGCATCCATCACTTCCATCTTATAGGCCCACCAATCGCTGAATGTAGAAGCTGCCGCTCCGTGCGCTTTCATTTTATCCGCCACTTTGTATCCTTCTAAAATATGCGTGAAGGTGTTTACTTTAAAACCCATGCTGTCGCCAACATGCATCAACATATCTATTTCACTCTTCACATACGAGTGACAGGTAATAAATCTTTTTTTATTTAAAATTTCAACCAAAGCGTCCAATTCTAAATCTCTTCTCGGGGCGAGGTTATTTTTTTCTTTGCTCTCGCTAAACACTTTCCATTTGGCTTCGTATTCTTTTGCGCGGGTAAAGTAATCGTAGTAAACCTGTTCAACGCCCATTCTTGTTTGCGGAAAACGAATACTGTTCATCTCGCCCCAATTACTTTGTTTTACGTTCTCTCCCAAGGCAAACTTGATAAAGCCATCCCACTTTTCATATTTCATTTCCTCAGGCGCTAAACCCCAACGCAATTTTATTAATTGTGTTTGTCCGCCAATAGCATTAGCCGAACCATGCAATAAATGCGCTGCGGTAACCCCACCACTTAGCTGGCGGTAAATATTTATATCTTCGCTGTTAACCACATCTCCAATGCGAACTTCTGCACTTGAGGATTGTGTACCTTCATTCACTCCTTCGCTGATTGCAATGTGTGAGTGTTCGTCTATAATTCCGGCTGTTAAATGCTTCCCTTTGCCATCAATAATTTTTGCAAAAGCTGTTTTAGGCGCATCAATATTAGGTGCAACGCGAACGATCTTTCCTTCCACGATGTAAACATCGTGTTCTTTTAAAATTCCTGAACTATCGTTAGTCCACACGGTAGCTTTTTTAATAAGAATGGCACTTAAACGATTTTTAAACCGTTCGATAAGGTCCTCTTTTTTCTCAGGACGGCCGTAAGATGAAAAAGGATAAAACACTTCGCCATACGTAGGATTTTCTTTTTTCTTTTCATCTTTCTTTTTCTCGGTTACATCTCCGCTGCGTATCATAATTGCATCAAACCAGGCGCTATTGCCGGATTCGGCTTTACCAATAAAAGAATTAGTTGCCGCGTTATAATTCAATTGGCATTGTACAAGAGTTACAGAATCTCTGTTAAAATAAAAAACAGCGTTGTTATTTTTGAAGGTAACGATGAGATTAGATTTAATCGTGTCCTTTAGAATAATATTTGAATTTAATTTATCAATTTCTCCTCCTATTTCAATTTTGTATTTAATATTATTATAACTTAATTCGTATTTGCCGCGAATGTCGGGAGCGTTCAGGTCATTTATTTTATATACATTTCCGTTCACCCAGTTTTCGTAAATAGTTGCGCCTTCTTCAAAAACATTTTTAGAAGTAATAATGAAATTAGCCAACATTCCTTTTTTAAGTGCGCCAATTTTATCACTAACGCCCAACATTTCGGCAGGAACAGTGGTTAAATTTTTCAAGGCATTTTGTTCGGTAAGTCCGTATTGAATGGCTTTGCGTAAATTTTTCCAGAATTTGGTTTTGTCTTTTAAATCGGACGTAGTGATTGCAAAGGGTATAGAATTATCCTGCATAAATTTTGTATTGGCCGGTGCCATCTCCCAATGTTTTAACTCAGCCGTTGAAATGAGTTCCGCATCGTATGGGTCCTCCACATCAAATGCATCCGGAAAATTTAAAGGAATAATAAATTTACAATTGGTATTTACCAAATCATGGATTCGTTGGTATTCATCGCCACTGCCCTTAATAATGTATTTCACTTTAAATTCATCTCCGATTTTGTCGGCACGAAGAGCGCTTAGTTTAGTGCTGACTTCAATTATAGAAGGTAAAGTCTGCAAATTGTTGAATGCTTCTAAAGAAATATTGTACTCTGCTTTATTTTTGTTAGCGATATACCACTGCGCATCTAAATAGGTCTGACGAAGTAAAGCGATACTTCCCATTAAAGAAGAAGGATAATCCTGCGTTGAACTTCCCTTGCTGAAAGAATAAAACGCGGCCGCTTTATCTTTCACTACATTTTCATTTTCTTTTTTCTGTGTGTTCAATAACACAAGCGCGCCGCTTCCCCGAACAATACCATCTTTAGTTGAAGTAAGTACCGTGCCAAAACCCAGTTTGCGAAGTTCATCTGCTTTTGTTTCGTTATTAGCAAAATTTTTATTTGCATCAACATCCGCCTTAATTGCCTGATTCCATCCGTAAGCTCCTTTTATATTGCTTTCCATTTGGGGTCCGCCAAAAAAATTACGTACTCCCGGTTTTGCCTCGGGCATTCCATAATCGCTGTACATTTCGATAAAAGAAGGATAGATATGTTTGCCTTTTAAATCAACGGTAACAGATCCGGCAGGAATAGTTACTTTTTCGGCAACTTCGATAATTTGCCCGTCTTTAATGAGTAAAGTAGCATTGCTTATAATGGTACTTGCATCAACATGCAGAGTACAATTAGAAAAAGCGTAATAATTATGATTGGGATTTGGCGCTCCGTTGGTCGGAAAAGTTTGCACTTGTGCACGAAGAATGAAAGACGAAACATTAAAAATTATAACTATAAAACAGATTTTTTTTATCAGATTCATGGGCTGGTTTTTGAAGCGACTAAAATAAGCAAAAAAACACGCTTTTACAGCAAGCTTATTTTCATACCCCTTTTAGGGTGAGAAAAGGGATTTTGAGAAATAAACTAAAGTACTCGTTTGATAACCCGCAAATGATGAGAATACTTTTTAGTATCGCCGTTAAAAATTCCGTAATGATCAAGTTTATCAATACGTACTTTACCTGCGGCATGAATAATTTGTCCGTTTTCTATAATCAAACCTACATGAGTAATTTTTCCTTCTTCATTGTCAAAAAAAGCTAAATCGCCGGGCTGTGATTCTTCCACAAAAGATAAAGGCTCTCCTGATTCGGCTTGCTGCCATGCATCGCGCAATAATTTAAAACCGTTTAATTTAAATGCCATTTGCGTAAAGCCCGAGCAATCTATTCCGAACATCGTGCGGCCGCCCCACAAATAAGGAGCGTTTAAAAAAGTACGTGCGCTTGTTACCAATTTGGTGCGAGTAAGTTTTGCGGGGTCCGGTAAAATATGTTCTCCGGTAAATTCGTATTGATGGGTTTCTAAAGAAAAATTTCTCCCGCGTAAAAATGGTAAAGTAGTGCCTAATAAAACCGGAAAAAAGGAAGAGGAATTTTTATGCTGCAATAGTTGAACAGGCTCCGAAGATAATGGTTGACGAATCTTTTCTAATTGCTCAAATGTCGCGGGCTTTATAGAAAGAAATTGCTTGTTATTAATCCAACACTCGTAATCATCAAAAGCTGTTTTTATATGAAGCCAGTCTTCACTCTCAGCTAAAACAGTAAAATGTTCTCCGAATAAAAGTTGCGTAACCATCTCGCTACGATGTGCAGGTTCTTTTCTGCAGGGCACTATACTTTGGTTACAGATTCCGAACATTTCTTATTTCGAGTTTTATATTTCGGGTTCGGGTTAAATACAGAACACGAAATAAATAATACTAAACGCGCTCAACCACAATAGCACTCGCTCCGCCGCCGCCGTTACAAATACCGGCAACACCGTATCTCGCGTTCTGTTGTTTTAATACATGGAGCAGGGTTACAAGAATACGAGATCCCGAAGAACCTAATGGATGTCCCAATGAAACAGCACCTCCGTTAATATTTACTTTTTTAGGATCGAGATTCATTAAACGATTATTAGCGATTGATACTACCGAGAACGCTTCATTAATTTCAAAATATTCAATGTCGCTCATTTTTAAACCCGCTTTTGCAACCGCAGCGGGAATCGCTTTAGAGGGAGTTGTTGTAAACCACTCGGGCGCTTGTTCCGCATCCGCGTAAGAAAGAATTTTTGCCAATGGCTTTAAACCCAATTTATCGGCTTTTTCTTTACTCATTAATACAAGTGCAGAAGCTCCGTCATTTAAAGTAGAAGCATTCGCCGCAGTTACAGTTCCAGCTTTGTCAAACACAGGTTTTAATTGCGGGACTTTTTCAAAATTTACTTGTTTGTATTCTTCGTCTTCGCTAACGGTTATATCGCCTTTGCGTGTAGAAACTACCAATGGAACAACTTCCTCTGTAAATTTTCCGGCTTTCCAGGCATTAGCAGAGCGTGTGTATGATTCAATGGCAAACGCGTCTTGTTCTTCGCGGGTAATTTTCATTTCTTTAGCGCAAAGTTCGGCCGAGTTACCCATATGGTTGTTATGATAAACATCGGTCAAACCATCTTTAACTAATCCATCAATGACAGTTCCGTTACCCAAACGATAGCCGTTGCGCGCGCTATCCAGGTAATAAGGGACAGCTGTCATGTTTTCCATTCCGCCGGCAACAATTACATCTGCATCGCCCAACATAATATTTTGCGCTGCAATAATTACCGATTTCATACCTGAGGCACAAACTTTGTTTATAGTGGTACACTGAACTTCATTCGGCAAACCTGCGAATTTTGCAGCTTGTCTCGCAGGAGCTTGTCCTAAATTTCCCTGCAAAACGCAACCCATGTAAACTTGCTGCACTTCGGCGGGCGCTAATTTTATATTATCAAGAACGGCTTTTATAGCAGCTGCTCCTAATTTTGTTGCTGATATGGTTGATAAAGCGCCATTAAACGAACCTATTGGTGTGCGCATGGCAGATACGATATATACTTCTTTCATAATGCAAATTTTAAAGCAGTCAAAAGTAACTTTTTAAGGGAAATAACAAAATAATTTAGATTAAGGTTATTAACCCGGAGATACGAATTACGAATAACAGCCTACGAATGATACAAATAATTACATCTTTCAATTTAACATATTAGAAAACTCAGGAAGTCTACTCCAGATTCGTATATTCTTAATGTATTCATTCGTAATTCGTATCTATTCTGTCCAGACTTGGGTGCCTTCCGTACAATTTTGACAGATATCAATTTCCTTACGGGATTTGAGGATTGAGGAACGAAAATTATTATACACCGGACTTTGCCACACTTCTTCAAATGAAGTTTGTTTTACGTCGCCTAATTTATGCTGCGCGTCTTTATCAAAACAGCAGGGAACTACCATTCCGTCCCAGGTAATTACACAACCGCTCCACATACGCCAACATTGGTTAAGTAATTTATTTTTTATAGAAAATTTTCCATTCGATTTTCTCTTGTAGCGGGAATATTTTTGATTGTCCGGAATTAAATCATTACCGTTTTCAAAATCATTTATTTGTGCGGTTTTGAATTTTATTTCGCCAACACCTAATTCATCAGCCAGTTTTTTTGCATCTTCTATCTGATGTTCGTTGGGTTTCACAACTAAAAATTGAAAAACGATATGAGGAGTTTTACTTTTTAACTGCTTTTTCCATTTTATAATATTCTTTGTGCCTTCAATAACTTTTTCCAACTTACCTCCTACCCGGTATTGCCCGTAAACTTCCTGCGTGGTGCCATCAATAGAAATAATTAATTTATCCAAACCCGATTCTATAGTACGTTTTGCATTTTCATCATCGAGGTAATGCGCATTGGTTGAAGTAAAAGTGTAAATATTTTTTTGAGAAGCGTATTTTACCATATCCAAAAACGAAGGATTTAAATACGGTTCGCCCTGAAAATAAAAAGTTAAATAAATTAACGTTTCGCTTAATTCATCAATTGTTTTCTGAAATCCCTTTTGTTCAAGCATTCCTGTAGGGCGGGTAAATGAACGTAATCCGCTGGGGCATTCCGGACAACGCAAATTACAACTGGTAGTAGGTTCAAAATTTAAAGTAATGGGCCGGCCCGCATGTTTATTTTTCTTTATTATGCGCGAATAATGATAGGAGGTGAATACTTTAACAACATTGACAATTTTTTTTGCCGAAAGCTTTTTAAATACCCCTATATTTTCCGCTACACTCATTAGATTTTATCCTTGCTTCTTTGCAAACGATTTAAAGTCCTGCCAATATATTTATCGGATGCCAGCAAGGAATTTTGTATTCTTCGGGCATAATAAATACTGTCCATTGTTTCTTTTTGTTTTGCTTCTATCTGGTTTTTTTGATTTTCAATTGTTTTATTAGCCTTTCGGATTTGTTTTACCTGTTTAAATAATAAAAAAGCAACCAAAAGCACTAATATAAAA
>DATMMV010000116.1:0-9233 GCA_035569635.1 Bacteroidia bacterium
ACAAGAAAAGTCTGTTCTAATCGGTCAGCAATACCACCTACATTACTATCACCAAGCCTGACCGAAAAATTTCCTCCCGGAGCAACAATAGGAAATCCGCCGCAAGGATCAACACCTGTGCCGCTTACTATTAATTGAGCGCCACCAGGCGAAGGACAACATCCGATTGGATTCCATAAAGGATTATAACCAGTAGAGGTGGTCCAACCGTATAAGGTTCCCAGTTCAAAATCTACATTGGTACAACTGGCCATTGGAGAGGGTGGCTGGGCCAGTTTTTGCGAAGCATTATTTGGCAAGGTTTTACCGGAGTAATTTCTCCACGACTGAATAAATTCGTCGTAACCCTCGCGATTGGGATGATGTTGCAGAAAAAATTCGATGGCCTTCTGCTCAGCCTCGTTTTGTTTCGGATCAATCGTCGATAACGTGGAGCCTGATTGGGCTTGCACTGTTATGCTTAGCATCAGGCATATGCCCGAAAGCATTAATATAATTGTTGTTTTCATAACTGAAATGTTTTTGGTTGTTTAAATGGCTTGCACTCATGATATGTTTTTTTATTTTTTAATCGGCCTGCGGCCTTTGTTATTAAAGGGTTTTTATAAAGTTTGGTTATTGGTTATACGGGCAGGTTTCAAAAAAAGTTACCGATTTTCGCACAAAACTGTACACTTTCCAAAGTTCATAACTAAAGTGTAACCTGGCCTTCCGGGGTGCGTAAAAGATGTTTACGTGCTACTTATATTCTTAAGCACAAGGAGCTCATCTCCACCGAAAAGCCCTGTAGAAATTTCCTTTCCTTTTATGAGTGGTGATTTTAAACCAGACTGAAAAAATTTATCACCGGTAAAAATGCGTGCTTCATCCCAAAGATTATCTTCTATTAAACTGGTTAATAAATGAGCCCCGCCCTCAACAATTACCGATGTAATTTTTCGCTCGTGCAAAACCTGCATTACATGTGGAAGAATATTTTTTGAAAAATCTGTTTTGGAATAACTCACATGGTTTCTGTCCTGCGCGTTCAGCGAAGTAAAAACCAGAGTCTCTGTTTCTTCCGAAAAAATGTGATTGCTGAAAGGTATAGTGAGGTTTTCGTCAATCACAACGCGCAAAGGGTTTTTTCCCCCGGCAAGCCGTACGGTTAATTCGGGATTATCAAGTACTGCGGTATTGGTTCCGATCATAATAGCCTGTTCTTGTCCGCGCCATTGATGAACCAATTTTTTACTTTCTTCTGTGGTAATCCAGTTTTCTTCTTTTTTGAAAGGCTGATTTTTAGAAATAAAGTCGTCCTTAGTGCGTGCCCATTTTAAAATTATGTACGGTCGTTTTTTTTCGTGAAAAGTAAAAAAGCGTTTGTTTAATTCGCGACATTCCTCCTTTAAAACATCAAGTACTACTTCAATTCCCGCTTTTTTTAATTTAGTAATTCCTTTACCGGCTACCAGCGCATTTGTATCTACACAACCAATAACTACTTTTTTAATTTTATGTTCTATAAGTAAATCGACACATGGCGGAGTTTTTCCCCTATGCGAACAAGGCTCGAGATTAACAAATAAGGTACTTTCGGATAATAAACTTTTATCAGCAACACTATTGATTGCATTTACCTCGGCATGAGGGCCGCCGTATTGCTGATGATAACCATCGCCTGTTACTTTTCCTTTATGTATGATTACACACCCTACCATAGGGTTCGGTGCTACATGGCCGAGCCCCTTAACTGCCAGCAAAAGGCATTGTTTCATGTATAGGTTATTATTTTCCAAAAAAGGGCTCTAATTTACCCGCTAATAAAGCAAAAAAATATGAACCGGGGCTAAAAATAGCTTTCGGCACAATTTTTTTACTTAACTTTCGTTCCTCAATCGTGAAGAAATATTTATTCCTTTTTCTGCCCTTTTTTTGTTTGCAAAACGCCTTTTCTCAAATAGGCGGTAAATACATCTATTCTTTCTTAGACCTGCCTATTCCCGCACGTACTGCGGCTTTAGGGGGTAATAGCATTGCGGTTAAAGACGATGATATAAGCACCACCTTTCAAAACCCTGCCCTTCTGGCAAGTTCAACAAGCGACCAGGTAGCTTTTAGTTTTATAAAATATCTGGGAGATATTAAATACGGATATGTAGCTTATGGGAAAAGTATTAAAAATGTGGGTCATTTTGCCGCCGGTATGCAGCAGGTGGGTTACGGAAGTTTCAGTCAGCGTGATGAATACGGCAACGAAATCGGTTTTTTTCATGCCAACGATTATTGTTTTAACCTTGCTTATGCTTACGACAGGGATTCTTTGTTTACTTACGGCGTAGCTTTAAAAACTATTTATTCTAAATACGCGCAATACTCATCGGTGGGTAATGCTATGGATTTTGGTGTTACTTTTCATAAACGCCGTAATCAAATTACAGTTTCGGCTGTTATAAAAAATGTTGGTTATCAATGGAAAACCTATACCGGGAATAAAAGGGAGAACTTACCCATAAACGCGCAAATCGGAGCTTCTTTTAAAGTGCCCAAAGCGCCTTTCCGATTAATAGCAACTTATGATCATCTGAATACCTGGGATTTGACTTATACCGACCCTAATAATCCTCCGGCAACCGAAGACCCTTTTACGCATGAACCAATAAAACAACATCCTTTTAAAAAGAATATGGATAAGCTGGCACGTCATTTTATTTTTGCCAACGAAATTATTATAACCAAAAATTTTAATCTGCGCGTAGGCTTCAATTACAAACGCCGGCAAGAATTAATTTTAACCGACAAACAAGGTATCGCCGGTTTTTCTTTCGGAATAGGATTTAAAATTTCTAAGTTTCAATTCAGCTACGCTTATTCGCAATACAGTCCTGTGTTTGCTTCAAATCATTTTTCAATTACCACCAATCTCGCTTCTTTTATGCGGGCTAATAAAACAGGTGATGCAGCCCCTGTTACTCCGGTTAATTAACAAAAGAAAATTGCATAATACCCCCGTACTCTTACCTTTGCAAAGTGAGCGAGAAACATTTACTCAGTAAAACTTCTTTTTTAAAATCAGTCCAGTGCCAAAAGGCATTTTTCCTGTACAAAAAATACTATCATTTGAAAGATCCGCTGCCCGCCGAGAAGAAAGCTGTTTTTAATCGCGGGCATAAAGTAGGAATTCTGGCTCAGCAATTATTTCCTGGAGGCGTTGATGTCAGCCCCGATCATGTATTTAAATACGCGGAGTCGGTTGAAAAAACAAAAGAACTGATTGCTGCCGGAGAAAAAATAATTTACGAAGCCGCTTTTATTTTTGATGATACATTAGTGGCTCTTGATATTTTGGTGAAGGAAGATGAAAAATGGTTTGCTTATGAAGTAAAAAGCTCGTTGAAGATAAGCCAGGCTTACGTAATGGACGCCGCTTTACAATATTATATCATTAAAAATTGTTTACCCGGGCTGGAGGATATTTCATTGGTAAATCTTAATGAAAAGTACTGCCTGGAAGATCAATTAGACGTAAAAAAACTTTTTAAAATTACTTCGGTAAAAAAAGACGCGGAAAAGAATGGCGAATTTATTAAGCATCACATTGCTTTAGCCAAAAATACTTTTTACAAAAATGAATTACCGAGCGTTGCCATAGGACAGCAATGTTTTAGTCCATATGCCTGCGATTTTATGGGAACCTGCTGGAAAAACACTGCTGCTAATAACGTGTTTGAGTTTTCAGGTATTTCTAAAAAACAGGCGGGTGAATGGCTTGCCAAAGGTTTTTTGCATATAAATGAAATTCCGGACGAAGAAGTCAGTGGCACCACACAAAAATTAGTTCGCTCCTTTAAAGATAACCTGGAAATTTTTGAAAAAGAAAATGTAAAAGAGTTTTTCAAAAAAATTTCATACCCTTTGGCATTTTTGGATATGGAGTTTTATACGCCGGCCATTCCAAAATATAAAGGCAACGGACCTTTTGAGCTTTCGCCCTTTTTATTTTCGTGCGCACAGATTGATAAAGAAGGTGGTAGTGTTACTGAGCAATTTTTCTTTCACGAAGAAAACAGCAATCCCGAAAAAGATTTTATGGAGCATTTAATTGCTTTGGCAAAAAATGTTTCCTGTATTCTGGTTTTTGATACAGGACAGGAAGTTGCCGCGATGAATACCATTGTAAAACATTACCCCGAATACAAAAAAGCCGTGGAAGAAATAAAAAAGAAATTTATTGACCTTGCTGACGTGTTTACCAATTTTTGGTATTACCATCCGCAACAAAAAGGTTCTACTTCCCTGAAAAAAATACACCAAAGTATTTTTACTAAAGACATGTACGCAGATTTACCGGTCAACTCTGGGTTACTTGCCTCTTATGGTTACGACGACTTTTTAAACGAAACCGATATCTTTAAAAAGCAAGAACTTAAGGAAAATTTAATTGCCTATTGCCAGGCTGATACCCGCGCTGTTTTGGAATTGACAGATTTTTTAAGAAGTAAAATTCAGGAATGAACCTGGTATTTAAGAACACAACCTATACAAGCTATGGTAAAAAATCCTAACTTGTGGCAACTTTTTAAAGTTAAAATATATGGACCAGGCGCAGGAAAAATTAATAGAACGGCTTACAGAAAAATATAAAGCTATTGATCAAAACACAAACACCCATTTAGAAGGACTTGTTTGGGCGAAACCCATTACTTATTGGGACTATATACAAACCGAAGCGCTTTTAGGCCTTCAGGTACAACGCACTACCATGCCTGATGAAATGATTTTTATAATGTACCACCAGGTAAATGAGTTGCTGTTTAAAATGATTTTGTGGGAGATTGACCAGGTAGCAACATGCAAAGAATTAACTGCAAAAAAATTTACTATGCACTTAGATCGTGTTAGCAGGTATTTTGATGTATTGACTTCTTCGTTCTCGGTGATGGGTGACGGAATGGAAGTTGAACAATATATGAAATTCCGAAATACACTTACACCGGCCAGCGGATTTCAGAGTGCACAGTACAGGTTGATAGAATTCAGCTCCACCGAATTAATTAATTTGATTGACTACCGTTTTCGTGCTACGATTGACAGGAATACACCATACAGTCATGCTTTTGAACATTTGTACTGGCAGGCCGCGGGCAAAGACCATGCAACCGGAAAGAAAAATACCTTGCTTGTAAATTTTGAAAATAAATACCGCGAGTTCTTTTTACGTGAGATGGAAAAATATAATACTACCAATTTATATACCCTTTACAAAGCATTACCTGCCACAGAAAAAAATAACCTGGATTTGATTAACGCTATGCGCCACTACGACCATACCGTAAACGTTCGCTGGGTAATGGCTCATTACTATGCGGCCGGAAAATATTTGGGAGGAGCCGCAGCAACAGGCGGAAGCGATTGGCAAAAATACATGTTGCCGAAATACCAGAGACGCATTTTTTATCCGGAATTGTGGAGTGAAGAAGAATTAAAAAACTGGGGTGTGGATAATTTGGAGGGGTATACAAAACTAACACAACCTGTCAAATAAAGCTTCTTGCCACAGATTACGCAGATGGCACAGATTATTATCGAATACAACATATATCAAAATAAAAAAATCTGCGTAATCTGTGAAATCTGTGGCCAATTTTTCACTAATTTTACTCTATGAAAATCACACTCCTCAAACTCGCAAAATACAACCAATGGGCCAATAAAATATTGGTAAACCATATACAAACGCAAACTCCTGAACTTTTAGAAAAAGAAATTGACTCGAGTTTTAACACGCTTAAGAAAACTATTTTACACATTGCAGACGCAGAGTATATCTGGTATTGCCGATTAACAAATGTGTCTTTTGATAAAATACCAAGTAAAATCGGTGTAGGTATAGAAGTTTTGGGGACTGAAGACCAAAAAATAATTGCTTTTATTGAGAGTAAGGATGATGCGTATTTTGGCCAGAACACAGATTATAAAAATTTAAAAGGAGAGCCGTTTACCAATCAGAATTTCTCAATCCTTACGCATCTTTTTAATCACGGCACTTTTCATCGTGGCCAACTTGTAACCATGATACGCAACGGCGGCTTTAAAGGCCATATAGAAGCTACCGATTTTATTGCGTTTGAGAGGATGTAATAACTTATTTTTTGCACTAAGACGCTAAGACTCAAAGAAATTCGTTTGTAAATCCTTCTAAGCCTTTGGGTCTTCGCGCCTTTGTGTTCCGTGTATTTTCCCCCTTGTCTGTACCTAAAAAAACCTTATTTTCGCATGGATTAACCATTGAATTTATGAGCTACGACGTAATTGTTATAGGAAGCGGTCCGGGCGGATATGTTACTGCCATACGTGCCAGCCAACTGGGTTTAAAAACCGCTGTTATTGAAAAAGAAAGCCTGGGCGGCATTTGCCTGAACTGGGGTTGCATACCTACCAAAGCACTTTTAAAAAGCGCACAGGTATTTGAATATTTAAACCACGCGAAAGAATACGGCATTAGTGCCGACAATATAAAAGCTGATTTCAGCTCTGTTGTAAAACGCAGCCGGGACGTTGCTGATGGTATGAGTAAAGGCGTGCAGTTTTTAATGAAGAAAAATAAAATTGACGTCATAATGGGAACGGCTAAAGTAAAAGCCGGAAAAAAAGTTGAAGTAAAAGCCGCTGACGGAAAAACTACTACTTACGATGCGAAACATATTATCATTGCTGTTGGAGCGCGTTCACGTCAACTACCTAATTTACCGCAGGACGGTAAAAAAATAATCGGTTACCGGGAGGCGATGGTGTTGCCAAAATTACCGAAGAGTATGGTGGTTGTGGGCTCGGGCGCGATTGGCTCTGAGTTTGCTTATTTTTACCAAACCATGGGTACTAAAGTTACCATTGTGGAATATTTATCAAATATCGTTCCGGTTGAAGATGAAGATGTATCCAAACAATTAGAAAAATCTTTCAAGAAAATTGGTATGGATGTTATGACCAACGCCTCGGTTGAAAGTGTAGATACAAAAGGCGATTTGTGCAAAGTAAATATTAAAACGGCCACAGGAAATAGTTTTGTAGACGCAGAAATAGTTTTATCCGCAGTCGGGATTCAATCTAACTTAGAAAATTTGGGATTGGAAGACGTGGGAATTGTAACTGATAAAGGAAAAATTATTACCGATAAATTTTACGCTACCAATGTTCCGGGGTATTATGCCATCGGTGATTGTGTGGGCGGACAAGCCTTAGCGCATGTTGCGAGCGCGGAAGGGATTACCTGCGTGGAAAAAATTGCAGGGCAGCATGCCGAGCCAATCAACTACAACAACATTCCGGGCTGTACTTATTGCCAGCCTGAAGTTGCTTCTGTGGGATACACAGAAAAAGCTGCTAAAGAAGCGGGTTATGAGTTAAAAGTTGGAAAATTTCCATTCTCTGCCAGTGGAAAAGCAAAAGCGGCGGGTGCAAGCGACGGGTTTATTAAATTAATTTTTGACGCGAAGTATGGCGAACTGTTAGGAGCACACATGATAGGTTATAATGTAACCGAACTTATTGCTGAAATTGTTGTGGCGAAAAAATTAGAAACAACCGGCCATGAAATGATTAAAGCGGTTCATCCGCATCCAACCATGAGCGAAGCAATTATGGAAGCAGCGGCACAGGCTTACGGAGAAGTGATCCATTTATAAAAATTAACTCTTTTTAAGAGCAAAGCCCGTTAACGAATGTTAACGGGCTTTTTTATTTGCATGTATGGTTTAAAATTTGGTATAAATCATAACAAACCTACCGCGTATGAAAACTACCTACTTTTCTCCCCGCCTGTTTACCCTGCTCTTAGCGCAATCAGTAAGCTGCCTTCACCCTACCCGCTCCCGCTCGCAAACATCTGTAATTTTTTTAGGCAAGCAAAAATACTTAGCACCGCAGGAAGACCGCTTTTATAATTCGTTTATTTGGAACGAAGGGGTTTTGCAAACCAATAATACGCTTGGCAGATTTGATTTAAGTTTTGATTACTCAGTGAAGCAATGGAAGTCAAATGCTGCCACCAACTATAACGTGCATAAAAGCTATACCAATCTTGTTGCGCCCAACCTGAGTATGCGCGATTTTTTTGGTTTTGAAAGTGGCTGGAAAAACAATTTTATTAATTTCCACATGGGCACTTTGCATAATTATGATGCCGCTGCCGACCAAAGCATGTTGGGTTTGTACGGAAGCGTTGGCTATGGATATAATTTTTTCTGCATTGGCCGCGGCGACCATCTAAGTGATAAACGAATTGTGATTAAACCCTCAGTCAATTTACTGATAAGCGGCTTTAATTTAAATCTGCTTACTTTGCCGGACGCGGGACAGGAAGTTGATTTGCTTGGGTACAATGAAAACAGTTATAGCAAGGATTCAACTTCTGAGAGTTTTGTAAACCTTAAAGTAACTTTTAGGCAAAGATCCGTTGCTTTTATGCCTCAAATAAGTATTACTGACAATCCTTTTCGTTACAGGTTGCATTGGGGTGTTAACGTTTCGTGGCTTTTGCCGATTGCAGACAGAGGATATATTTACCTTTTTCAGAAGGGAACAACAAACGGTGACGGAGATGCAGACGATCCTCCTACAGGGCACCCGGGAGATAAACAATACATAAACCTTTCGGCGGGACAATTAAACGCTACTTACAACAACAAAACTATTTCACAGAGTCCCTTTAGTTTGCACGGGCTCTATGTGGGTTTTAGTGTGGGAATTAACCTGGATTAAATTCGGAACTCACAAAATGATTTATTAGATTTGGTTAATGAACCGAACCCGGATTATTTTATACATACTTATTTCATTTCTGTATTCCGGCAAGAACTTTGCGCAAAGCAAAACCGATTCGCTCTTAAAAATTATTCATACGCGTAATAAAGATACTGTTATGGCATCCGCTATTAACGGTTTATCAAGTTTATACATTTATACGGATATAAATGCCGCTGCCAAATATGCTGACAGTGCTCTTTTACTTTCGAAAGAATTAAAATACGCAAAAGGAATCGCGGAAGCTTTAAATACTAAAGGAGTAATATCAGCCAATCATAACGATTATAAAAATGCCCTTACTTATTTAAATACGGGGTACAAGATATTTACAGTTTTACAAAATAAAGACGGCCAGGCAAAAATACTGAGTAATATCGGAATCGTGTATGACCTGCAGGGAGAATATGACCTTGCCATGGATTATTATTCAAAGACACTTGCCATCAATA
>DATMMV010000117.1:0-7192 GCA_035569635.1 Bacteroidia bacterium
GTAAACTGAGAACCGAAATCGAGAATTAAGATACTTTCCTGCATGTGCAAAGATAGATTTTATCCGTTTTTTGAAGAATATTTTTGCAACTTTAATATAAAGACTGAAGAAAAGAACTTTTTCATTCAGGTATAGCGGAAGAGTTTTACGGTACAAAGGGCAGTTTTTGTGCTATAAGCGGGGAAGCTGAAATTATTCGTTTTTTATTCCTGAATATGCCTTTCCTTCCTTAATTTTGTGTTAATAATAAATAAAGAGCCTCGTATGAAAAAGAAAATTACTATCCTGTTAGCCCTGGCATTCGTCGTTATTGCTTTCTCTGCTTTTACTATATTGCACAGCGCGGGTATAAAATGGTATACGGGTTCTCCCTGGGACGGAGGTTCTTGCGGCGATTGTCATGGCGGAGGCGCTACTGTACCCGGAGTAGCTATTACAGCAAATCCCGCCTTCGGAAGTGGTAACACCTACATGCCCGGCACCACTTATACAATTACAGCCACGGTTTCCGGAAGTTATTCAAAATACGGGTTTAATTTTGAGATTCTGAATTCACAGAGTACTACTACAGCTGCAGATGCGGGTACTTTTGGTTCGGCTTTAACAGCTAATTGCATAAAATATACCACAGCCGGACTACCAACAACTATGTCGCATAATGCTGCATCAAATGGTATATTCAGTTTTCAATGGACGGCTCCCGCATCCGGCTCCTGTTTTCTGTATTGCGCAGGTTTAGGGGCAAATAATGACGGAACTTCCGGTGGTGATTTCCCTAAACTTGTAAATATGACATTGGTACAAAGCCCGGTGGGAATTACTTCTTATGCTAAAAGTGCGATTAATCTGACTTTATTTCCTAACCCGGCTTCGGAAAGAATAAATCTTTCTTATTTTCTTGCAGAAAGGGGAGAAGTGGTTATTGAATTATTTTCATTGCGTGGAGAATTTATTACCGACTTGGTAAAGGAAGTTCAGGATGCAGGTATGCAGGCGATTGAACTAAGATTACCGGAAGGAATCACTAAAGGAATGTATTTTTTAAAACTACGCTACAGGGGGGAGGAACTTGCTGTTAAGTTACTCACTCATTAATAATTTAGCCTCAGAGTTATTGTGAGAAGATGATAACCCTCTTTGTAATCGTAAGAAATCTTAAGGGCGTTGGTATCGCATATTTTTTTGGTGATGGCTAATCCTAACCCTAGCGAATCTTCAGAATTGGTTTTATAAAAGCGCTCAAAGAATTTATCAGTATTTACAGTTGGTTCTGCACCTGTATTGGCGATTTTAATAAAATCTTTTGTAACTTCAATAAGCATTTCCCCTCCTTTAAAATTGTGTTTAACTGCGTTTTTTATGAGGTTATCAAAAAGTATATTTGCCAGAAGAGGATTAATTTTTAAATTCACGGTTTTATCTGTCTTAACCTCAACGCTGATATTTTTTTCCTGAATAAATTCTTCAAACAACAAGAGACGGTCACTTATTAGTTTATCAATATTTACATCAACAGGATATTCTACCTGATTATTGTCTAACTTGGTAAGTGTAATTAAGCCTTTGTTAAGATTTGCCAATGTATTTACTGCATGGCTAGCTTCCGTTAAAAGTCTTGCCTGTTGAGAAGTGAGTTGTGTATCCTGGAGACACATTTCAATTTTAGAGCTTATTACCGATAAAGGCGTTTGTATTTCGTGCGAGGCGTTTTCCGTAAATTCTTTCAGTGCCAGAAAATCGTAGGTTATTTTTTCGGCCATGGTTGTGAGTGAACCTGCGAGGTAATTAAATTCTTTAGTATCTGTTTCAGGAAGTTTAAGTGTATCGTTTTTCGAGACGGTAAATTTCCGTAATTCATCCAGGATGGCATAAAAGGGTTTCCATAATTTTTTGTAAATAAAAATATTTACAATGGCAATGGTAATAATCATTAATATTGCTGAAAGTGTTACGGCGAACAAAATATTTTTTCCCAACTCTTCGTCATTGTCAAAAGATTTAATAATGGTAACGCGGTAATCTTTATCTGCGGTGGCGGTTTCAAATACAATGCTTTGTGCTGAAAAAATGCTCTTTTCTTCTGCTTCTTCCTCTTCCTTTTCTCCGCTGGCCTCGTATTCTTCTTTTTGCTCGATAGTTTTAAAAAAAAATTCCCGGCCGGTGAGGGAAGAAATTTCTTTAAATATAATTTTATCGCCGATATTATTAATGAGGCTGCTTACTGCAACTCCTTCTTTCAGTTTCTCCTCAACTATTTTTTTTTCGCTCAGCAGGTGTTCACGTGATTCCTGTTCAATTTTACTCAGGGTAAAATAATAGGTGGTTAATCCCCCTAAAAAAATGATTATTAGTGAAGCAACAGTGTTGGTTAATATATTTTTGTAGAGTAATTTCATTTATTCGCCGAATTTATAACCTATTCCGTAAATCGCTTGTATGTAATCTTTTACCCCGTTTTCAATTAATTTTTTGCGGAGATTCTTAATGTGTGTGTAAATAATATCGCTGGAAATGGCAAGATCGGCGTTGTTTTTCCAGAGATTATAAGCAATTGCGTCTTTGGTCAGAATTTTATCGGCGTTCGAAATAAAATAAATCAGTAATTCAATTTCTTTCGTGGTCAGGTTCAGTTTTTTTTCACCTATCCGTACATTTTTATCTTCCGGGTTCACTTTTATTTCATTGTATTCAAGGGTGTTTTTTCCGTCAAATTTTTTTCTTCGCATCAGCGCGTTTACCCTTGCATTGAGCTCAGAAAGATGAAAAGGCTTTGTTAAAAAATCATCGGCCCCTGTGTTAAGCCCTTCCAATTTATCTTCCAGTGAGTTTTTAGCGGAAATAATTATTAAACCTGAGCCCAGTTTTTTTCTCTTAATGTATTTTATTAAATCAATTCCCGAACCATCCGGAAGTCCTATATCAATTACAATGCAATCGTAAACGTTGGCAGAAATCTGAGAAACCGCTTCTGTATATGTAAAAGCAGGTCGGCATTTCATTCCACCCTGAGCCAGATATTGAAGAATTGATTCGCTCAAATGCCTTTCATCTTCAACAACAAGAATGTTTAAATTCATAAAACTGCAAGGTAAAGATATTTTACTTTTCGGGGATGGAAAACTGCACCGTTTTCATAGTAAATTTTTCCGTCCTAAGCTTTTTTTAAACCGCTTGTTAATTTATACCAATTCTAAAGTTTTTAACGCAAAACTTCAGTATTACTCCAGAAATCGGTAATACCTTTGCAACACTAAACCCAGAGATGCTCCGGACAAAAAACTTAAATTATGAAGAGAACATTTATTTTACCGGTAATCAGTGGTCTTGCCATTATTGCTTTATCGGCCACAACAGTAGTTAACAGTGCTGGAACTTACGGATGGACAGGCTCACCGGTTGACGGAGGAGTTGGCACAGGTGGACAATGTTCTGCTTGCCATAGCGGGGGAGCTTCAACTCCTACTTTAAGCTGGAGCACTTCGCCGGCTTTAGGTTCGGGTAATACTTATACTCCTAATCAAACTTACACAGTAACAATTACTCCATCAGGAAGCTATCCAAGGTACGGAGTAAACTGTGAAATCATAAACTCTCAAAGTACAAGCACTGGTTCGGTAGCCATGTTTGGCGCTTTTGGCTCTGCTCTTTCTGCTAATACCCAAATTATTCCTTTGTCTTCTACCACACCGTATCCTCCGTGTGTTTCGCATACAAACAGTTCCACAACTGCTGCGTTTATATTTACATGGACTGCTCCTGCTAGTGGGACAGGTTATATTTATGCAGACGTTTTAGGTGCAAACGGAGATGCTACTAACAGTGGTGACAAAGTTTCGGATGTAACAACAGTTACCTTGACTCCCGCATCAGTGGATGTCGCTTCTCATTCAGAAAACGTTTCCGAATTAAATATATATCCTAATCCTGCAACCGATAATATTAATATTACCTATACCCTGAATGAACGTAGCCGTGTATTAGTGAAATTATATTCAATAAACGGTGAGGAAGTGGCTGAATTTTTAAACCAGAATCAGGATAGGGGAAATCAGTCTTTTAACTCACGTTTACCAATGGGTCTTTCAAGGGGAATGTATTTTGTAAAGATTACTGTTAATAGTAAACAAACTCTGCAAAAATTCATGATTCATTAATCTTTAATGTAAACGAATAAAATGACGGATGCCGGTTTTTTCGGCATCCTTTTTAACCTGTTTTCGAATCACTTGTGTTATAAAACAGGTTGTTGAAAGAAGAAAATCCGAGAAATGTTTAATCTGTTAATTTTTTAGGCATCTTATTCTCTAAAAATCTCGTCTTAATAAACAAGAAGGGACTTTTTTAGTACTTTTACTAACGAAAAAAATAATATGAAAAGAATTATTTCCATCAGCTTTGTTTTACTTTCTCTTATTGTAACGTCCTGTTGGTATAACCATAAGTGGGAGGACATGCATCCTCAGGGGCAGACGGCGGTAAATTCAGGAGGTTGTGATTCTGCAGGGGTTATTTCTTACAGCAACCAGATTAAGCCTATGCTTAACACAAGTTGTAATCTTAATACGGGAAGTGGTTGCCATGATGTTACCGCAAGTTTCGATTATAATATTGCAACCAACGTGCAAAGTGATGCTTTATCTGGAACTCTTATGGCACGTCTTCGTATGGGGCTTTCAAAACCAACCCATATGCCCAAAGGCTCCGGTTTTTTGCCCACCTGCGATACTACAAAATTCCGTAAGTGGGTTATTCAAGGTGCTCCAATTAACAATTGATTTTTTTAATAAACTGATATGAAAAGAAACACATACTTTTTTCTGGCACTTATTTTTTTTGGTGTAAATAGCTTTGCGCAGGACCTTGATTTATTAAATATGGTTGATTCCGCCGGAAAACCGCAAAAAGAATTTGTATCAGCAACTTTTAAATCAACACGCAATATAAATTTTCATACCAGTGAGATTTTACCCGCCCGTAGTTTAGACTTACGAATATCACACCGGTTTGGTCCGCTTAGTTCGGGTGGCTATAACGCTTGGGGAATAGATGGCCCTGCTAACCTGATGATAAGCCTTGAGTACAGTTATAACGGTCGATGGATGGTTGGCGCTATGCGTAGTTTCTACGAAAAAATGGGAACGGCTTTTTTTAAATGGAAAATGATTCGCCAGGCAAAAGGCGGAGGCTCTCCCGTTTCTGTAACGTATTTTGGCGGAGTTTATAATACATTTATAAAAGACCCTTATTTGGGGCAGCCTGATAAATTTTATAACATGAATTGGGACCGCGTTTCTTTTGTAAACCAGTTAATCGTAGCGCGTAAATGGAACAGCCGCATTTCTACGCAAATTGGTGGCGCTTACGTGCATTATAATTTGGTGGGCGCTGCAAACGGCCTTACCAAAAATGATTGTATCGTTCTTACAGGAGTGTTACGTATTAAGTATACCAAGCGTCAGGCTATCATTTTTGAATACGGTTACAGGCTTGATCAAAATTACGGTGCAGCCGGCACAAAATATTACGATACTTTTGGTTTAGGTTGGGAAATTGAAACCGGTGGCCACGTGTTCCAGATATTTGCGGTTAACTCGTTCGGGATAATGGAGAACCAATATCTGATTAAAACCGATAGCGACTGGAGCAGTATGGGCGTACGGATCGGCTTTAACATTACCCGTATATTTTCTGTAGGGGGTAAAAAAGGAGAGTGGTAAAATACAAGTTGACGATCAAAAGTGGTAGGGGAACACCTAATTAAATTTCCCGGCTATTTCTGTTTCGTTTGCACGCTCAAGGGGTTTAAACTCGGCCGAGTAAGAGAGCGAGTAAATAATATTATTGTTTTTTAAATAATATTTATCGGCGTCTTTTACCAATTGCAAATCGGCTGCTTCGTTAAAACCATAAATTAATAAACGGCTGCGCGTCATTTTATAACCTTTTGAGTTGAGAGGGGTTTTCCAGAATTCGATCATAAAAAATTCTTTTTCATCAGGCATGGTAACTCCCGCCAACGAAGCAATTAAAGAATCTTTATTGTCGTTTTTTTCCTTGGGGCCAACTACCTTTACGTAAATATTTTTTACACTTTGCAATTCTTCTTTTAAAACGCGATATGTTTCGCTCTCGTTATAAGATGAATCGGTAATATTGTTTACGGAAATAAAAGAATCTGTTGACTTTTTTTGTTGCATAGTTTCTGTTTTTTTGCCGGATGCTTTTTCTTCCCTGGTATTTTCGGGTTTTTCTTTTTCGTCTTTAGGGTTTACCGTTTCTTCAGTAACTTTATTTTTTTGGTTAATGGAGGTAAAATCAATCCTACGGATATAATCATCCAGCTTAAAAATGAAAAAAAGGCAGGCTGCCAGCAGTCCTAAGGAAAGGCCAAGGGTAAAAGGTGTTATTTTTTCACGAAATCCTGACATAAAATAGTAAGTAAAGGTAAGCATTTCTGCCAAAAAGTTAATCAATGTTAAAAGTACTTGCCTTTTTATATCATTGGCAATAAATTTGCGTTATACAGTCAAACAAAAAACAAACTAATTATGAAAAAACTATTGTCAACCCTGGTAATAGCTGCAGTTGGAGGCGCTGCGGCGCTGTTTGTACAGCAAGAGTTTATTAAAGAACAAGCCTTCACCTCAAATACTATAAATAATTCAGCCCCCGTACACTTTACTTCGGGAGGTGCTATACCTGCAAATGCGCCGGATTTCGTTGCAGCAGCTGAAGCTTCGGTAAACACAGTTGTGCATATAAAAACGCAGGTGCAGAATAACCAAATGAGTTATGACCCGTTTCAGCAATACTTTTTTGGACAACCGCAACAGCCTCGTATACAACAAGGCAGCGGTTCGGGAGTTATTATTGATAAAAACGGTTTTATCGCAACCAACAACCATGTAATTGCAGGCGCCGATAAAATTGAAGTGGTACTGAACGATAAGCGTACTTATGCGGCAGAACTTATAGGTGCTGACCCGCAAACCGACCTTGCTTTATTGCGCATTAAAGAAAAAGACCTGCCTTTTATGCCTTACGGAAATTCCGACAATGTAAAAACGGGCGAATGGTGCCTTGCAGTGGGAAATCCTTATAATTTAAACTCAACAGTTACCGCGGGAATTGTTTCCGCAAAAGGGCGTAATATAAATATTTTGGAGAACGACCCCGCACACGGAATGTTCCC